>NZ_CAPG01000020.1:0-52614 GCF_000321185.1 Bacillus sp. AP8 | reverse complement strand
CATTTGAAAGCTACATCTGACAATCCATTGAAACATACGATTACTTATCATTATTAAGGGACCTAACTATTCTTATCTATAAATCCTACATCTATCATTACATATTACTTTCTCATGTATCGTACAACTAATTACTTTAATAACTTCTCCATTCCTTAAACACAAGACAAGCCTACTTGCTGACTCCTCACTATGCTGTTATACTATTCTCACTTATTCTCTCAGAAATGACACAGATTTTTTCTCCTTATTTCTTTTGATAATTCCCTTTTGTATTAAGTCAGATATTTCGCGAAAGGAATAATTTTCAAATTTATGTTGCATATTCATTTTTTCATGCTATGCTATTAATAATAAACCGTAACTCACTAGGGGTGTCTTTTAAAAGACTGAGACTGAACAATTGTTCTAAACCCTCTGAACCTGATCTAGTTCATACTGGCGTAGGAAAGTGGTTATCCGTTGAATAAGATTGCCTTATTCACCCCACTCATCGTCTGTGAGTGGGGTTTTCTATTTTCATATTCATCTACTAGGGGCGCCGAATGGCTGAGACGAACCCTCTGAACCTGATCTAGTTAGGACTAGCGTAGGGAAGTAGGAATGAAAGAAAACGTTTATTTCTTTTATTTACCGCTTCCCTTATGTGGAGGCGGTTTTTATTTATATTTAAGGAGGAAATTACATGTCAACTTTCACTAACAGGCTTTTTCGAAATGTTCAACCTATATGGGTACAGAACCATAACCATCCTTTCGTTCAAGAACTTGGTCAAGGAGTATTAGACGAAGAGAAATTCATTCACTATTTAAAGCAAGATTATGTGTATTTAATTGAATATGCCAAGTTATTTGCTCTTGCTACAACAAAAGCTGAGGACCTTGAAACAATGGATAAGTTTGCAGGGATCTTATACGATACCCTTCATGTAGAAATGAAATTACACCGAGCTTATGCCGCAGAATTTGGCATAACACGAGACGAGCTTGAAGCTACAAAACCAACACCTATTAATCTAGCATATACAAGCTACATGCTAAACGTTTCGCAAAATGGTAGTTTGGCAGATGTTGTTGCTTGCCTACTCCCTTGTGCATGGGATTATTGGGAAATTGGAAAGCTTTTAAGACTGCAGTATGGCGAGAAATTATCAAACAATCGATATGCTAAATGGATTGAAACCTATGATTCTCCATCCTTTGCTGAGGGAAGTAAATGGCTCATTGAGTTCATGGACAAGCTTGCAGAAGGTAAGCCTGAACACGAACTCGCTGTTTTAGAAAAACATTTTCAAATTACATCAAAATATGAGTTTTTATTTTGGGATATGAATTACCATAAACAAGACTGGCCTATTTAGAAACTAAAACTCTAGCACCTAGCAAGTTATGAAAAACGGCTATATGCCAACTTTTTGCTTCTACTTGCATTCATTCCTATAGAGGAAGCAGACAGACGTAAGAATAACCTCCTAATTAAGTTGAATCATCAACTTGTACTAGGTGCTAAAGCTTTTGTATAAAACCGACATTTATCTATTTCGAAAAGCTGGTGAAAACATATGACATTACAAGTACGAAATGTATCCTACACTTTTCAAAATCAAGGAAAAGTTAGCAAAAGAATTATTACAAACTTGAATTTAACCATTTCAAAAGGAGAGTTTGTCACTTTAATCGGAAAGAGTGGCACAGGAAAAAGCACTATCTTAAAATTAATCACTGGTCTTTTAAAGCCGGATCATGGGGAAATAACGATTGCAGATAATCCAGTAAAACTCGGAGATGTCGGCTATATGCCTCAACGAGACCTCTTGCTTCCTTGGCGAACTATTATAGAGAATATTTTGCTAGCAACTGAATTCAAAAAGGATCATTCTATTTCCAAAGAGGAAGCTAAAAATTGGCTTGATCGTGTTGGATTAAGGGATTATGAAAATGCTTTACCACATCAATTATCGGGTGGAATGAAGCAGAGAGCTGCCTTTTTACGAGCACTTTTAACAGGAAAAGATATGTTATTGCTAGATGAACCATTTGGTGCATTGGACGCATTTACGAAGAAAGACATGCAAGCTTGGTTACTTTCCTTATGGCAGGAATTGAATAAAACAGTTCTATTCATTACTCATGATTTAGAAGAGGCTTGCTTTTTAAGTGATCGTATTCTTATATTACATCCAGACCAAACAATAGAAGAAATTAGCGTTCCTTTTAAGCGTCCTCGTCATCAGGATCTTCTTCATGATAGTGCTTTCGTCTCTTTAAGAAAAAATGTGGAGAACAAAATTACTTATGAAAACCATTAAAAATTGGCTCAAAACATATCGTTTATTTCTCTTATTTAGCTTTGGCATCTTACTATTTATTGAATGGTCTGTTCGTTTAGAGCTTATTCCATCTTTTATTATCCCAGCACCATCTGGTGTGCTCATTTTAATTATGGAAAACTGGAAAGCACTCTTTTTACAGCATCTTCCGGTTACAATACTTGAATTTGCTATAGGCTTTCTTATTGCTGTTATTGGTGGGATATTGTTAGCAATATGTATGTTTTATTCCATAACGATTGAAAAAATGCTCTATCCAGCCGTAGTTATTTCACAAATGATTCCCATCATTGCTTTATCTCCCATTTTCGTGCTTTGGTTTGGCTATGAAATTTGGAGTAAGGTTGCTGTTACAATCCTGATTTCATTTTTTCCTATCGTTGTTGGAACCTATGACGGCTTGAAATCTAGCGATCCTGAATATGTTGAACTATTCCGATCAATGGGTGCAAATCGGTGGCATATTTTCAAAAAACTACATATTCCTATGGCACTCCCCTCCTTCTTCTCATCACTTAAGCTAGCCATCGTTTATGCACTTGTAGGTGCAACTATCGGTGAATGGCTCGGAGCAAGTGAAGGTTTAGGCTACTATAGCAGACGAATGTCTGGAAACTTAAATGCAGAAGGAGTCTTTGCTGCTATTACCATTTTAACTATATTAGGCATATTGCTTTTTTCACTCATTACGGCAATCGAAAAATATGTATTACGCTGGAAAACCAAATAAAAGGAGTTTAATGCATAATGAGAAAATTATTTATATATATTATGTTAGTTTGCAGTGTCGCTTTATTTCTTAGTGGCTGTTCTAGCAACAAGGCAGAAAGCTCTAAAAAAGGACTTGAGGATATTAGCATCATGTTAGATTGGTATCCCAATGCAGTCCATTCAGCCATTTATGTTGCACAGGAAAAAGGATATTTTGAAGATCAAGGATTAAATGTAAAAATTGAAATGCCTGCCGACACGAACGACCCATTAAAACTCGCGGCCGTTGGCAAAGTAGATCTAGCTATCAGTTATCAATCTCAGCTTCTAGTATCAAGAGCTGAGGATATACCCGTTGTTTCCGTTGGTGCTTTGGTTAGACATTCCCTCGATGCCATTATGTATAAAAAAGAAAACGGCATCCAATCACCGAAAGATTTAGAGGATAAAAGAGTTGGATACTCCTCATCTAGTGTTAGCGAGGCAGTAGTAGCTTCTATGGTCAAAAAAGATGGTGGAGATATGAAAAAAGTGAAAATGACTGATGTTGGCTGGGATTTGATGCCATCTTTAGCGACAGATCAAGTAGACGCACTAATCGGAGCTTATATTAATCACGAGTTAGTTCTTTTGAAAAAAGAAGGATATAACATGGATCTGATTCAATTAACAGATTACGGAATTCCAGATAATTATGAATTAGTTGTTGTTACTGGAGAAAAAACACTGAATAAGAAAAAAGAATCTATCAAAAAGTTTTGGCAAGCTGTTATTAAAGGACAGGAAGATGTAAAAAAGAATCCAGATGCAGGACTACAAATACTACTAAACCATGAAAATGATAGTTTTCCATTGGACAAAGAAGTAGAGAAAGAAAGTCTGCAAATACTATTACCTTTAATGGAAAATAACAATGGTCCATATGGCTATCAAGAAAAAGCAGTATGGCAGGATACTGCTGAATGGCTTTACAAAAATGGTGTTATTAAGAAAAAAATTAAACCTGATGAAGCATTTGTAAACATCATATTTGAAAAACAATAGAAAGGTGTCCAATCTGATGGAGAAAACAAAAAAGTTAACATTAACGGCTCTTATAGCAGCTTTAACAAGTGTATCAAGTAGTTTTATCTATATTCCAATTGGTTTCGCAAAAATCTTTCCTATTCAGCATTTGGCCAATCTATTGTCTGCCGTGTTACTTGGTCCTTGGTATGCTGTCATCCAAGCATTTCTATCTTCAACCATTCGAAATATGCTAGGTACAGGTAGTTTATTTGCTTATCCTGGAAGTATGATTGGTGCTTTATTTGCAGCAATACTTTTTGCAAAAACAAATAAAATCGGCTATGCAGCTATTGGTGAAGTAATCGGTACAGGAATTATAGGAGCAATGGCAACCTATCCAATTGCCACTCTGCTGTTAGGTCAAGAAGCGACATTATTCGGTCTTATACCAGCTTTTACCATCAGCTCCTTCACAGGTGCACTTATGGGTTACGCATTAATGAAAATATTAATCAAAAATAAAGTAGTGATTCTAGCCAAAATCGTATAGGTTACTCTTTCTCAGACTTTAACTCCATTAGTGAGTAGAGATTAAAATCCGCACCGGGATGCTCGCTTTCCGTGAGAGGGGAGTGTGCCACATAGGTGTAAAACGCCTGTGAGGTCTCACCTGCCCCGCTATCCCTGGATTCTCGCACCTTAAACCAATCATTTTACAACACGTAAAAACCTAACGTATTGTTAAAAAAGCTAGTTAAAGCGTCAGGCCTCTCAAAAGGAATTATTAATCCCTTTTGAGACATCGCCCTACTCATCTAAATCAACAAACCCATTACATATAAATCATAATACGCACCATTTAATAATGTAGCATTTTTTAAACGTCCTTCAATTTCAAATCCGAACTTTTTATAAAGCTCCACAGCTCCAACATTATCACAGCGTGTATCTAATTGTATTCTAGTTGTCACACCATTTGATTTTGCCCAATCTATCAATTGTTGAATAATCTGACTTCCTATTCCTCTTCCGTGATAAGCCTTTTTAACAACAATACCCAGCTCACCTTGATGTCTAGATTTTATTTTTTGGCTTGATGTGATCGTTCCAATTCCTATGATTTCATCATGATCCATAGCTAGAATCATTTTACAATTTAATTGTCCATTCATTGATTGAATGGACTTTGCTTGATCTTCTACACTTAATGGATATTCATTTTTTTCAAAGCTGAGATAGCTTGTTTCTCCTCCAACAATATTATAAAAAGCAACCATTTGTAGTGCATCATCTATAGTTGGCTGTCTAAATGTAATCATAGTCCTATGACACTCTCCTATATTTCTTTACGAGCATCATATCACTTCTTTTATTAACAAGCTATCACAATGAACACACTTTCTTTTCTAATAAAAAGAAGCTGTATTCATTTTCGGAATACAACTTCCAATGATCCACTATATTTTACTAACATACTTTTCTAAAGATACAATGGCTGTTTGAACAGTTCCTGCTGTTATCGTACCAATAGGCATTACATGAATAGATTCTTCTGGTGCCGTAGCCTTTTTAGCAATAGCAGCCATTATGTTCTCTGAAAGTTCTTTTACACCCAACTGTGTTAACGAATAAGGTAATCCTAATTCTCGATAAAACGGCAATAGACCTTCTATTTCTTTCCATTTTTCTTCTAAAACAAGCTGCACTAGAATACCATATGCTACCTTATCTCCATGAAGGGCATGATGTGTTTCCTCGAGTACAGTTAAGCCATTATGAATAGCATGAGCACCAGCAATGCGACCATAACGATCGCCAAAGCCACCAACCATTCCCGCATAAACTATTATCGTTTCAACTACTTTAATAAAAGCTTCATTTAACGATTCATTTTCTACAGCATTCAGAGCTTCCTTCGAATAAGTCACAAGCACTTCCTTACATTGTTTTGCTGTGTAATGAGAGATTTCAAGAGCTACTGGCTTATTTGCTATAGTAGCCATTTGTACATCTGCTTCATACCATTTTGCTAAAGTATCCCCAATCCCAGCAACTAGCATTTCTATAGGTGCTTGTAATAAAATATTGGGCTCTATCAAAACTAAGCTAGAGCATACAGGATAGATATCATAGCGAATAAAAGAACCATCATCATCATAAAGTACACTAAGAGGTGTCCATGGTGCACAGTTAGAGGCTAATGTCGGAATAAGAATCGCCTGCTTATGCGTTTGATTACATGCTGCTTTTGCTAGGTCAAGTACCTTCCCACCACCAACACCAATTATAGCTTCATAGTTTTGCTTAACTACTAAATTAGCTACTTTATCAATTTCAGTTAAAGAGCACTCTCCTTGATAATGAAAAAAACTTACATGTACTTTGTTTATTTCGGGCCAATAGTCTTCAGCTGCATTCCATGATTTTTTCCCCGTCACTACAAGCACCTTCTTCAAACCACGCTCAAGTAACTTTTTTTCTAGTAAATTTAATGCACCCTCAGCTAATATATATTCACTTGGTGCACCATGCACCGAGAAAATTTCCATATTTATCACTCTCTTCAATTTATTTCTTGTTTATTTTCATACTAGAAAACCCCACTTAAATGATGGTAATCCATCATTTAAGCGGGGATTTTTTATTCATTCATACCTTATTTCATCCATGTTGGTTTTCCAAAGCCAGGAAACTCATCATCAATGATCTTTTCAAATTCATCCGATTCAATAACAGATTTAATATCTTTTGCTAGCTGTGAATCCTCATTTTTGGCTGTAATAGCTACAATATTTCTGTAAGGATCAAGCATGTTCTCAAGAGCTAAAGCACTTAATAAATCCATTTTAGCAGCAAGTGCAAAGTTACCTGGTACAGCAGCTAAATCAGCACTATCAACAGAACGTGGTAGCTGACCTGATTCTAACGGTTGAAATTTAAGTTTTTTCTTGTTTTCTACTACATCTTTTTCGGAAACAGTTAATGGATCGGCTTTTTTATCTACAACAATGATACCTTCATCTTGCAATGTATTAAATGCACGAGCAGCATTTGTTGGATCATTCGGAATCGTAATAGTTGAACCTTCTTTAATTTCATCTAACGATTTATATTTATTAGAATAAATACCCATTGGTGCAGTTGGAACTGAAATTAATGCTGTTAAATCCATTTTGTTTTCTTTTTCAAAGTTTTCTAGATAAATCGTATGTTGGAAAAGGTTCGCTTGAATCTCATCATTATTTAACGCTTTATTCGGCTGAATATAATCACTAAACTCAACTACTTTTACTTTATAGCCTAATTTTTCTAAGCCCGGTTTAATCGCTTTTGTCACCATATCACTATAAGGACCTGATGTTGCACCAAATTTGATGCTTTTTGAATCTGCTCCTGACTTCTCACTGCTGTCATTACCACACGCAGCAAGTGCAGCCACTACTACTAATAAAATAATTGCTGTTAACCACTTTTTCATTATTCTTCTCCTACTTTCTATTTATCTTTTATCTACAACTTTGGCGATAAAATCACCAGCAAATTGGATTACCTGAACTAAAATAATTAAAATTAACACTGTGACAATCATAATAGTGTTATCGTAACGATAATATCCATAGCGGATTGCTAAATCCCCTATACCGCCACCACCAACGGTTCCAGCCATAGCCGAGAAACCAATTAAACTAATTAATGTTAATGTAATACCAGAAATAATCCCTGATCTAGCTTCTAAAAGAAGAACATCTTTTATGATCATCCACGGAGTAGCTCCTACCGCAGTAGCTGCTTCAATAATTCCTCTATCAATCTCTCGTAAAGCTGTTTCTACAATTCTTGCAAAAAAAGGTATAGCTGCAACTGATAGTGATACACTAGCCGCTACTGGTCCAATGGTTGTTTTAACAATTGCATTAGTTAACGGAATAAGAGCCACAATTAATATAATAAATGGAATGGATCGAACCAGATTCACGATAAATCCTAAAATACTTTGAACTGCACGATTTTCCATAAATAAGCCTTTATCGGTAACATATAAAAGAATACCTACTGGTAATCCGATAACAACGGAAACAATTAATGAAATCGAAACCATATAAACGGTTTGAAAAAAAGCCGTATTAATATCTGGAATTAATTCGATCAAATGATTTAAATCAAAGCCCATTGTGTAACACCTCCACCTGTGCATATCGTTCTTCAATATAAGTAATGGCCTTTTGAATTTCTTCTTTCGTTCCTTTTAGCTCCATTAAGAAAATTCCTAGTGGCAAGTCTTGTATATATTCAATCGATCCATGTAGGAAATTCCCCTTCACATTGAATTGCTGAAGCATGTCTGAAATAACCCCTTCTCCAGCAACTTCCCCTCTAAATGTTACTTTTACAATCGGATCCTGACATTTCTCCAAAATGATATTTGGAATATCAAATGATACAACACTTGAAATGAACTCTTTTGTTAAATCCTCTTTTGGACTAGCGAAAATGTCATATACATCACCATCCTCTATTACTTTTCCATTCTGCATGATAGCCATTCGATTACATATTTCTTTGACCACGTTCATTTCATGAGTAATTAATACAATAGTAATATCCAACTCTTTATTGATTCTCTTCAATAAATTTAAGATTGACTTTGTTGTAGTTGGATCGAGGGCTGAGGTTGCTTCATCACATAAAAGAACTGTTGGATTATTCGCAAGAGCTCTAGCAATGGCAACACGTTGTTTTTGTCCTCCGCTAAGCTGCGAAGGATATACATCACGCTTATCAGCCAGACCAACCATTTCTAAGAGCTCCTCTACACGTCCCTTTATCGAGCTTTGAGGTGCTTTCGCTGCTTTTAAGGAAAAAGCTACATTTTCATATACCGTTTTTTGACTAATTAAATAAAAATGCTGAAAAATCATTCCGATTTTTAATCTTGCTAAGCGTAACTCTCCACTGCGTAAAGATGTAAGATTGACTCCATCAATAGTTACACTTCCTGAGGTTGGTCTTTCTAATAAGTTAATGCATCGTAGCAAAGAGCTTTTCCCTGCTCCTGAATATCCTACAATACCGAAAATCTCTCCCTTCTCAATTGTTAGAGAGACGTTATCAACACCTTTTACTATGCCACTTTTCGTTTGATAATTTTTCGAAAGATTTTGTATTTTTATCATACTTAACCCTCTTTCCTTTCGTATAAGAAAACCATCTCTGGTTTTGTTAGTTTTCAATCAAGTAAAGCTTCATTCTGTTAGCAAATTAAAGAAAAATTCACGCATGAAATGATTCAATCTACAGATATCATCATCCATCTAATAAAACCAAATAAATTCTAAACAGTTCACTATGCCAACCATACAAAAAATGCCTCTTTCATCTGAAAGAGGCACCGAAATCCGACTAATTTCGACTTATCTTTCAGAATGAAAATCATTCTGCAGGAATTGGCACCTTCCCTTTTGGGGGTTGCCGGACGTCATAGGGCCATGTCCCTCGGTCACTCTGGATAAGTTTCTTATTGATTTTTTGTAATTTCGATAGTACTAATTAAATCGAAATTTGTCAATATAATAAATTTTTAAAATTTTCTATTGAAACGCTTTCATTATAGAAAAACAGGCGAAAAATGTCGAAAAAAATATTTTTTATCTTTTATAGTATTTTTATAGGATAAAGTGTTTTTAAAAATATTATCCTCTTTCTTCATAAGAATTTGTTACATTTCATTGTTATTCATCAATCGATTCATTCACTTTCCCACTATTCATTTCTTGTTAAGAATGAAAAGCCACATATAACAGTCCTTTAAAAAAGAGCTTATTGAAAAGAGTATCTTTCTCTTCTCAACAAGCTCGTCTTTCTATTACTAGAGATTATTTCCATACATTCTCTGCAATGCTAATAACATGTCTAATCTTGTCCCATTGTTCTTCTTCTGTAATCAAATTTCCTTCTTCAGTAGAAGAAAATCCACATTGCGGACTAAGACATAATTGTTCTAATGGAATATATCGAGTGGCCTCTTTTATTCTCTTTTTTATCTTTTCAGGATCCTCTAATTCACCAAATTTTGAGGTAATTAACCCTAATACAATCTTCAAATCTTTCCTGTTTACATAACGTAATGGCTCAAAGCCTCCTGATCTTTCATCGTCAAATTCGAGAAATAATCCGTCTACATCTAAGCCCCCAAAAATAATTTCTGCTGCAAATTCATAGCCACCACTTGACATATATGTAGATTTAAAATTGCCTCTACAAATATGCATAGTTATCGTCATATCCTCTGGCTTATGAGCGAGGGATTCATTAATAACTCTCGCATAAATATACGCTAATTTATTCGGGTCTTGCCCTTTTACTCGAAGTTTTTCTCTACCTTCTTCAGAGAATAAAGATGCCCAAGAAGTGTCATCTAATTGTAAATAACGACATCCCGCTTGATAAAAGGCTTGAATTGCTTTTTGGTATGTAATGATTAAATCATCGATTAACTCTTCCTCAGTTGAATAAATTTGTTCATCTACTGTAGCTCTAGCAAGTAGCATATTGGGGCTAGGTATCGTAAATTTCGCTATATGGTCTCCAGCAATTGAATGAAGAAATGCATAATCTTCTAAAAAAGGATGATGACCAAAATCAATTTTCCCAATTACTCGAATCCCATCAGCTCTAGTTTCAATCCCTTTAAACTGGAGCCCACTATCTTTTTTATAGAATTCAACTCCAACAAGCCCACCTAAAAAGTCAAAGTGCCACCAAGTTCTTCTTAGTTCTCCATCAGTTACCGCTTGTAACCCTAATTCTTTCTGCTTCTCAACAATTCGAGTTATTTCTTCATCTTCAATTATTCTTAATTGTTCCGCTGAAAACTCACCGCTCTGTTTTTGTAAACGAGCCTGCTTTAAACGTGCTGGTCTAAGGAAACTTCCTACATGATCTGCCTTAAACGGTCCTAAATTTGTCACATTCTTCATGTCTAACCTCTCCTTCTTTATATATGAAACATATAAAAACGTGCGAAAATTATGTAAATATCTATTTCATAGTACTACTAGAAATCGTTAAATTCAAAATTATTCGACTTTTACAAAGTGCGTAAAAGAAAATGTGAACCTCTCCATAGGTGCATATCTACAAGAAGAATAGGGTATGAGCAAAAAGAACTATTAAGAGATTTTCATGATGGAGCTGGGATTATTGAAAAAACTTGTACTCATTAGACATGGTCAAAACATTTATAATGTTGAAAATCGATTTACAGGTTGGACTGATGTTGACCTGTCGATTCAAGGACTCGAAGAAGCCAGAAAAGCAGGTCGAATTTTAAAAGAAAATGGCTTTACCTTTAATTATGCACATACATCTATGCTCAAAAGAGCGATTCATACACAATGGCTTATTTTGCACGAAATGGATTTGATGTCGATACCTATAGTAAAATCATGGAAGCTGAACGAGAGACATTACGGAAGGGTTAAATAAACAAGAAACAATTGATAAATATGGTGAAGCACAAGTTCATCAGTGCGAAGATCCGTTGATATTCGTCCACCGGCATTAACGAAAGAAGACACAAGATATCCTGGCAATGAATACAAGTATCAACGCCTAACAGTGGAAGAAATTCCTCTAACTGAAAATCTAGCAGATACAGAAAAAAGAGTTTTACAGGAATGGAATAAAACAATTGTTCCTCAGCTATTAGCTGATAAAGAAGTTATTATTTCTGCTCATGGAAATACTTTAAGGGCTTTAGTTCAATACTTAGATAATATATCAAGTGACGGAATCGCAAACTTAAATATTCCGACAGGTATACCACTTGTCTACGAGCTTGATGAACAATTAAAGCCTATTCAACATTATTATTTATCTTTAGATGGAAAGCTTCCAAAATAAGCAGTTAACAAACATTTGTAATACATAGATCATATTTTAGAAAAAAGAGCAGCTAGTCAAGATCTTTAACAGAGGAGACTTCAGCATGAAAACACTTATTGCCTTTGCAAGTAAAACGGGCACAACTGAAAAATGTGCCCACACCCTATCAACTTATTTTGAAAATGCTACATTATGTAACTTAACAAATGAGCAACCAGATCTTTCAGATTACGAAACGGTCATTATAGGTGGAAGTATTCGTATGGGTCAACTACATAAAAAAACTAAACAATTTATTTTAGACAACCAAGATATT
This sequence comes from Bacillus sp. AP8, assembly GCF_000321185.1. Classification (NCBI taxonomy): domain Bacteria; kingdom Bacillati; phylum Bacillota; class Bacilli; order Caryophanales; family Bacillaceae; genus Bacillus; species Bacillus sp. AP8. The sequence goes on along the minus strand of NZ_CAPG01000020.1, from coordinate 40,366 downwards.
TTACTAGAGAAAAGATGTGCCTTTTATATTTGTAATGGAATTGTTGATCAGACAGAGGAAGTCATTCAGCGAAATTTTCCAACCGAAATCATTAATCATACATTACTTGTGGATACTTTTGGAGGAGAAATCGATTTACAAAAGCAAAAAGGCTTAGATCGAATGATTGCCAAAATAGCCTTGAAATCCATTGGGGACGATCCTTCTAAACAACCAAAAATTCTTGAAGAAAATATTGAAACGTTTGCTGAAGCTGTACAAGCTTAGAAATAATATATCACACAGCAATTGACACAAAGTTTTTGGGAAAACAACATGACCAAGCAAAAAGGGATATTTTACGGTTGGTGGATTGTACTCGCATGCGTAATCATCATGACATTTTTATTTGCTCCAATTGTAAACTTAGTTTCATTATTTACCTTACCAGTTACTGAAGATTTAAGCTTTGGTAGATCTGAATTCATGACATATTATACAATAATGGCATTCGTTTCGATGATCATGAGCCCAATAGCTGGAAAACTTATAAAAAAACTAAATATAAAATTATATTTGTCTATCTTTACAATTATTGGAGCGATCTCCTATATTGGATTTTCTTTCTCAACAGCTCTTATTCACTTTTACTTATTTGCCATTCCAATGGGCATTTCCATAGCTGGAGCTGCAATGATACCTACATCCGTACTTATTACAAATTGGTTTAATGAAAAACGTGGTTTATGCTTAGGTATTGCCTTATCTGGTAGCGGACTTGGTGGTGTCGTTCTTAGCCCATTACTAAATTGGTTAATAACGGATTACGGATGGAGAAATGCTTATCTTATAACGGGAATCATTATTTTAATAGTCATACTACCATTTGCCTTATTCGTAATTAAATTCAAACCAGCGGATAAAGCTCTTTTACCACTAGGCGAAATTCAATCCACAAATTCAGAACCAATAGGTGTTACACAGAAAGAGGCTTTAAAATCTGTTTCGTTTTGGTCTCTTTGCCTTGCGATCGTTGTAGCTAGTATCGTCGTGAATGGAATGATTATAAACCTTGCTCCTTATTTGATAGATATTGGTGCTACAGCCAAAAATGCTGCTTTACTACTATTCATTGGATGGCAATGGTAGTTGCCGGAAAACTAGTGATTGGACGACTTTATGATATGCTAGGAACTATTATTACTTTACTAGTCGTTTGTTCAGGAAGTTTCCTAAGCTTTATCTTTTTAATGCAAGGTAACCAAGTCATACCGGGTCTAATTTATACCTTGCTATCTGGTTTGGGAGCAACAGCTATTACTGTCACTCCTTCGTTTTTGACTGCTGCTCTTTTTGGTGAAAAAGAATTTGGAGCAAAATTCGGGGTTATCTCTTTATTTATCTATTTAGGGGCAGCTATTACACCTGTAGTATCAGGGGCCATTTACAACATCAATCATTCTTATACATTACTACTATACATTTTAATCATATTAGCGTTTGTAGAATTAGCACTATTTCTACTTGCTATTAAAACAAAACCAAAGTTTAATAGCAGTTGTTGAAAACTAATTTCTTTCTTCTCTTTTCTACAATATAAAAAGCCAAGCTATTTTTCTTCTGCTTGGCTTTTTTACTTATGATGAGTCTTCTTATACCTTAGGATGAATCATCTCTTCTGGTCGAACCATCTGATTAAATTGATCGGCAGTTAATAGATTTAATTTTACTGCTGCTTCTTTTAACGTTAAGCCTTCCTTATGAGCAAGCTTGGCAATGGATGCCGCCTTTTCATAGCCAATATATGGGTTTAAGGCTGTAACTAGCATAAGTGATTTCTCAAGATTTTGTTGGATGACCTCTGTATTTGCCTCAATTCCAACAGCACAATGATTATTAAATGAATTCATGGCGTCAGAAAGAAGTCTAACGGATTGAAGGAAATTAAAAATAATAACTGGTTTAAATACGTTCAACTCAAAATTTCCTTGGCTTGCTGCCATACTAATCGTCACATCATTCCCCATCACCTGACAAACAACCATCGTTAACGCTTCACTCTGAGTTGGATTGACTTTTCCTGGCATAATCGAACTTCCTGGTTCATTGGCAGGGATGGTGATTTCTCCAATACCTGAACGAGGACCACTGGCTAACCATCTAACATCATTTGCAATTTTCATTAAATCAGCCGCCAAAGCCTTTAGTGCACCATGAACATGAACAATTTCATCGTGACTTGTTAAAGCGTGAAATTTGTTTGGAGCTGAAATAAACGTTTTCTTTGTTAACTGACTAATTTGCTCAGCCATCATTTCTCCGTATTTTGGATGTGCATTAATACCAGTACCAACGGCTGTTCCACCAATTGCTAGCTCTCTCATATACTCAAGGCTTCCTTCTATCATCTTTTCGGATTTTTCCAGCATCCGAACCCAACCGCTAATTTCTTGCCCTAAGGTTAAAGGGGTTGCATCCTGCAAATGGGTTCTGCCAATTTTGATAATGTTCTCGAATTCCTCTGCTTTGCCCACTAATGTTTTTTTCAACGATTGCAATGCTGGTAAGAGCTGATCCTCTACTGCAAGAACACCCGCAATATGCATTGCTGTCGGAAAAGTATCATTGGAACTTTGGGATTTATTCACATCATCATTCGGATGAATCCTTACATTTTCCTTACTAGCTGTTAATATTTCATTTGCTCGATGTGCTATCACTTCATTTATATTCATATTGGACTGTGTTCCGCTTCCAGTTTGCCAAACAACTAAAGGAAATTGTTCTTTATGTTGGCCATTTAGAATTTCATCAGCCACTTTCACAATAGCTTCAGCTTTAACTGCCTCTAATTTTCCTAAGCTTTGATTAACGAGTGCTGCACTTTTTTTCAAAACCGCAAATGCTTGAATGACTTCAGTCGGTATTTTTTCTGTTCCAATTTTAAAATTTTGACTACTGCGCTGTGTTTGAGCTCCCCAAAGCTTATCAGCTGGTACTTGTATTTCTCCGATTGTGTCTTTTTCCATACGATATTTCATTGAACTCTCCCCTTTACAACTAGTATGTAGAACGGATAAACATCGAAATACATGTAAAGTATTCATTTTCTTGCCCTTTCATTCCTATTCCCCTTTATCTTATAAAAAAACATATATTAGGAAAAAGTCTAATTAACTTTTTCCTATAAAAGAAGCAAACAATGAAAAAATGAGCAAAATGGCCAAACATTTTACTCATTTTTAGGATATAGCCACTTGAGCTGCTACAATAACATGAATCACTTCTCACTTATCGAATTGTTTTTAATGCCGTAGCCCAAGGAATAACTTGATCTAACATTTGATTTACTGAAGAAGCTTGCACATCGGCTGGTTTGAATACAGTACCATTTTCAAAATCAGTGAATAATGATAAAGCTGGGTGAACACGAACATCGGCTACGGATAATTCACCTAAGATTCCACGCAAGTGTTCAGCTGCGCGTGCTCCACCAACTGATCCATAGCTTACAATACCAGCTGCTTTATTATTCCATTCTTCACGTAATAGGTCTAATGCATTTTTCAATGCACCTGTTATTGAATGATTATATTCTTGAACAATAAAGACAAATCCGTCACATCCATTAATTTTTTCAGACCAAGCAGCAATGCCTGAAGGATCACCAATAGGATCACCTAGGAATGGTAATTTGAAATCTGCAATGTCGATGATTTCATATTCTGCATCATTTCGTTCATCAGCTAAGCTTTTCACCCATGCTCCTACTTGTGGGCTAACTCGACCTTCGCGTGTACTTCCTAAAATAATACCAATTTTCAACATTTTAAAATCCTCCTAGTAGTTCTCTGTTCTTAATTTTATTTACCCAATTCATTTTTTATAAATGTTTCATTACTCATATTCTTTCTCAAACTCAATCGTACTTCTCACAGTATCAATTGGTCTGACTAGCTTTTCAATTTGTTCACGTTTTGGCTCAAGGAATGGTGGTAATGATAACTTCTCACCCACAGTTTCGTACGGTTCATCTCCCATAAATCCTGGGCCATCTGTTGCCAATTCGAATAGAATTTGTGGTGCCACTCTCGCATATAGTGACTCAAAGAAATGACGATTAACATAACCCGAGGTATGGAATCCAAAACTTTCAAAACGATTTGTCCATTCATCTAATACTGCACGGTCTTCTACTCGGAAAGCAGCATGGTGAACCGTACCAAAACCTTGTCTTGCATTCGGCATTACAACATTATGTTCCACAATAATTTGTGCCCCATTTCCTCCTTCACCTACTTCAAATAAGTGAAGAGAACCTTCAGAGGCAATTTCTCTAAATAACATGACTTGCTCTAGCATTTGCTTGAAATAATTAAAGTCGGCAATACGTACAAAAATGGGTCCTAAACCTGTAATCGCAAACTCTAAAGGAATTGGTCCTTTTTGCCAAGGTGTTCCAGAAGCTACTCCTTCATTGTTTTCGTCAGAAATTAATTGATATTGTTGGTCATCAAAATCTACGAACGATAAAGTCTTTTTACCAAATTGCTCTTTAATCCCTGTATGCTCCACATTCAGTCTGTCAAAACGATTCACCCAATACGCTAATGCTGCATCTGTTGGTACACGGAAAGATGTTTTAGAAATTTCATTTGTACCATGTACCCCTTTTGGAATATTAGGAAAATCAAAGAATGTCATATCTGTACCAGCACTTCCTTTATCATCCGCAAAGAATAAATGATAGGTTTGAATATCATCCTGATTTACGGTTTTCTTTACTAAACGCATCCCTAAGACATACGTGAAAAATTGATAATTCTTTTCTGCACTACTTGTAATAGCTGTAACATGGTGAATTCCTTTTAAATGGTTCATTTTTATTCCTCCTAATAATGATTTTTATTTAATTCGAGTTCATTTATCTTCATTTCGAGATATTACTGTAAAAATGGATTAACGAAAATTTCCTCATCACTACTAAATATTTCTTAAGAAATATGGTTTTCTTATTATCTCAACTTAAATTATCTTTACTTCGAGATAAATTTAACACATAATCACTTTCCTTGTCAACTGATTAATATCTCATTATTGATTTTATCATGTATGCTCTTCAAAATACTGATCTTTACTCCCAATATAGTTCATAATGTTTAGAAAAACGGTGCTATCCTAATACTTTCACTTTGATAGCACCGTTTTTTAAATGAAGTTAAATCATTTCCATTTGGTGAATCACTTTCTCTGCTAAATCAGGAGTAAGCTCTTCATATCGAACAAAATTTGTAGAAAATTTACCTCTAGCCCCTGTTAATGATTTTAATTCCGTAGTGAAACTCAACAATTCCACTTGAGGTACTTCTGCTGTAATCCATTCTTCATTTTTTTCCTCATCCATCCCTAAAATTCTACCTCTTTTTCTTGTTAGCTCACTAATGACATCACCAACATATTCAGAAGGAATTTCCATCTCTACCTTCATGATTGGTTCCAATATACATGGTTTGGCTTGTTCCATTCCTTGCCTATAAGCTAAGCTTGCTGCAACCTTGAATGCGTATTCTGAGCTATCAACAGAATGATAAGAACCATCATACAAAGTTGCTTGCAAACGGATCAATGGAAATCCTGCTAATACACCTCTTTCCATTGATTCAACGATACCTTTTTCAACAGCAGGTATATACTGTCTTGGAACAGCTCCCCCTACAACTTTATTGATAAATAATAAGTCATCTTCACCATCGTGACGTGGCTCAAAGATTATTTTCACGTTCCCAAACTGACCATGACCACCACTTTGTTTTTTATATCTTCCTTGTACATCGGCTTTTCCTTTAATCGTTTCACGATATGAAATACTTGGTAATTCATAATCTATTTCAATATCGAATTTCGTTAATAATTTGCTTTTAATAATATTTAAATGTGTTTCACCCATACCGATTATTCGTAATTCTAAAAATTCACTATCTCGATATACAATGATGGATGGATCTTCTTCTTGTATTTTAGATAGTGCGCTTAATACTTTATCCTCGTCTGCTTTTTTAGTAACAACAACAACTCTTTCAAATGTTGGAGATTCATAGCTTGGTTGTTCAATGATGATAGGAGAGTCCTTATCACATAGCGTATCATCCGTATTAGTGTATTGTAACTTCGCAATGACTCCTATATCACCAGCTTCAATACAATCAATCGGTTTTTGCTCTTTACCACGAACAGAGTATAAACTATTAATACGTTCTTCTTTCTGTTTATTAGCGTTATAGATCATGGAATTTCCAGAAATGGAACCTGTTAATACTTTTACAAATGAAAGTTTGCCTACGAAAGGATCAGCTATCGTTTTAAATACAAGCGCCATCGTATGATTAACATCATTAGATGGATGTACAATAGCTCCACTAATATGAGCTTCTACAGTATGTATCGTTCTATCAAATGGAGCTGGTACACATTCACAAATATAGTCCAATAACAATTGAATTCCTTTCCCTGATTGTGCAGAACAGCATAAGACTGGATACATTTCACCATCATTTAATCCTTTTTTTAGTCCATCCACCATCTCTTCTTTTGTTAAATAACCTTTCTCTAAATACGCCATTAAGTACTCTTCACTGGATTCTGAAATAGTTTCCATTAATGTCTCATATGCTTCTTGAACATATTCCAAATAATCATTAGGTATTTCCTTCTCAGTCGTTTTGTTTTTCAAGAAATCATATACTGAATATGTTCCATGTAATACGTCAATAATTCCTTCAATTGAATGATCTCGAACAACAGGAATATGTAAGGCTACAACATTTTGACCGAATTGAACTCTAAGCTCATTGTAAACCTTTTCAAAACTACTGTTTTCTTTGTCTATTTTATTGATTACAAATGTTATGGGCAGATGCTTTGCTTTTGCAGCTTCAAAGTTTCTTTCTGTTCCAACTTTAATACCAGAACGAGCACTAACAGAAATGAATGCTGCATCAGCTGCTTGAAGCCCTTGAATTCTTTCACTTTCAAACTCTAAATAGCCTGGTGCATCTAGAATATTCAATTTATAATTTTGATACAGTATTGGGACGAGGGATGTTTGGACTGATATTTTGCGATTTTTTTCTTCAAGTCCATAATCACTGACTGTATTTCCTTCTTCAATATGTCCAAATCGAGTAATATTGTTTGATAGATAACATAATGCTTCAGCTGTTGTCGTTTTCCCACAACCTTGGTGCCCTAATAATACAATATTTCTAATTTCCTTACTCATACTAAATCATCCTTTCTGTTGTCTGAACAATCAGCCATCACAATGAGATAAATAGTAAGGGGAACATTTATGTATCACACATTCACCATTCACAAGATATATTATTATTTCAATATAAAAATAATAATCATCTCTCTTCATTACCATCTTTTTTTCTACTGTTTGCTGTTTCATAAATCTCACAGCCTAATACAAAGTCTTAGCTGACTGTCTTTCCACTCAAATAGAATTATTCATTCCACTATTAACTCCAATCAAAAAGTTTTGAACGAATCATACTATTCAACAAGCTTGTAAAATCAAACACCATTTACAAAAGCTTGTTTTAATATATTAATATAATTACCCGAACCTATTTTTCATAAACCAAAAGGAAGGTGCAATTCATTCATTTGATTAGATTCTTTATATCCTTTTCTGATGGACTGTTTTCACATACTTTGTTGCCTATAAACAAATAGCGAATATAGACCTAGGGACTTTGTTGAATCCAGCTCCGATCGACCTTTTTTGGCTAATAAACTTAGTTAAAGAAAACATCCTTTTGAAAGGCTAGACTAGGATGACGATCCATTTGTTCATTCAGAGGTAGCATCCTCCGCTTCCCTATTAAGAAGACATAAAAAAGACAAAAGGCCGAAGAGAAAATTCTCCATACCTTTTGTCGCTTATCTAAATGGTCTTATCTGGACTTTTTTAAGAGCTTTATTGTCATTATGACTTGGGGATCTACATTTATGTTATAAATGCAGTATTAATTGCTGAATTCTCTCACTAAATATACGCTCTAGCTGTTCTTCCGTTGTTAAATACAGTAAGCCGTTGCCCTCTAGTTTAGCAGAATAGCCGACAGAAATCGTTCGTTTAATCAACTGCGCATACAATTCTGGTTCTGTTAGCTTTCTACCAAAGCTTTCATTTTCAATGTTTTTTAAAAGAGCAAGTGCTCCAGAGACATGCGGTGTTGCCATCGAAGTACCACTTAAACTTTTATACGTCCCATTTAAGAACGTAGAATATATTTTCTCTCCTGGTGCTACCAAATCAACTTCATTATTGGAATTAGTGAACCTTGAAGAACGTCTTTCTAAATCAATGGCTCCAACACTAATAACCTCGTTATAGCTGCCAGGATAACCATATTCATCCGTTGAATCATCACCGTCTCCATCATTTCCAGCAGCACACACAACTAAGATTCCTTGGTTGGTAGCTTTTTTCACAGCTTCATGTAATTCCTGAACATCATTTGGACCTCCGAGACTCATCGAAATAATATCAACTTTTTGTTCAATGGCATAAAGAATACCATTAATAATACCTTCATACGAACCGGATCCACTTTTGTCCAGAACTTTGACGATCAATAGACTGGCTTCTGGTGCAACCCCGACCACACCAGATCCATTTTCCTCTGCTGCAATCGTACCAGCTACATGCGTTCCGTGACCATTATAATCCTTGAACACTTCAGGATTACCTCGATCATCCTTGGTAAAATTTCTCCCACCTATAATACGATTCTTCAAGTCTGGATGTTCTACATCGCAACCCGTATCCAAAACAGCTACAGTAATCCCTTTACCTTTTGTCTTATTCCACAGCATAGGTGCTTGAATAAGTTCAACTCCTCTAGGAAGCTCTGACAATACTTCTTCTTTTTCTTCTAACTGATACGGAAACAAATGCATCAATCTTTCCATCTTTATTCCCTCCTGTCAGAATGATAGAACAAAAGCATAAGTGACTTGGTTTATACCCCCATACCTTCTTTATTTGTAAAGAGGGACCTAAGGTTAACCTAGCCACTACATAGAAGCTTCTCTTAAGTTGTTAACTGAATTCTAGCAATAATTACCATTTTCTAATAGTTACTATCGACCTGATTTATTCGCTTTTCTTAATACATAATCCGACAATAAGGAAGCTTTATCCTCTAAGAAAATAAAGTAGAGAGTCCTTAAAAAATATAATCGCTATCAATAAATCCTCTTTCTCTTTATAAATGATCTCTCTGACTTTTTAGATAAAGATTTGATATTCATCCAACTCTACAAATTAATCTACTTTAAATGTAACCTCTCCTACACCCATTTCTACATTTACATCCAAAGTAACATCAGCGTCTTCATAAGCCTTGTTCACATATACGCCATTGCCCTTAGAAATCAAATCCTGTGCACGGATTTTTCCAACACCTTTATCACAAGTAATCTTTACACCGACCTTTGAAGGCAAGATTACAACAGCTTCTCCTACTCCTGTTTTTATATTTGCATCAAAGTTTTTCTCCCACTTTCCACCCAAATCGACCGTAAGATCTCCTACACCTGCTTCAATATCTAATTGCTTCAGCTTTAATCCTTGTAAATCGAGTTTTGAAATGGATGCACCTGCATTGACTGACAAAATCATTGGTACTTCATTTGTTAGCCTAATGTCCCATTTGTTTTTGATATTACCAACCTTCGGAAATTTAATGTCTTTCTGTTCAATCACAATAGCACCTTTATTCCCTCGTTTATCATAGGATACGACAGGTTCGAGCTTCTTCACATTATGTTTAACATTCCCCTCAACCCATTCGTCTGTACCATTTGAAATAGCTAGCTCACCAACTCCAACCTTCAGTTCTACATCTAGCTGTTTGGCTTTATCTTTTTCTACTAGTATCGATTCCTCTTTTTCATCGCCAATAAAAGGAATCGAACAGCTCGTTAGAATCAATAACAACCCTGCTGCTGCCCCGATGAATATTGACCTTTTCATATTCCTCTCCTCCATTTTTCCGTTATTTCTATAATTTCATCATAGAGAATTGTCAAAGATTTCATAATAATCTTCAGTATTAATTTTGGCTAAGACCTTAGTTGTATGAATGGATATTTTTCTAAAAAATACAAACGATAAAAGCAAATATATTGGAAAGAGGAATAGTTATGCATACAGTATGGAAAGGAAGTATCGCATTTGGTTTAGTAAGCATACCAGTGAAATTATTTTCAGCTGTTGAAGATAAAGACATTAAATTTCGCCAATTTCACAAGGATTGTTTAACTCCTATACGATATCAAAAAGTAACGGACTGCGATGATAATGTGACAGCCGATGAAATTATTAAGGTCTATGAATCACCAAATGGGCGATTTGTTGAGATTACGGAAGATGAATTAAAAAAATTAAAAGAAGAACATGAACAAAAGCAAGTAGCTATTATTGACTTCGTAAAGCTATCTGAAATCGATCCTATTTATTATGATAAAACGTATTATATCGGCTCTGATACAGGTGGTTCAAAGGCCTATGCTTTACTTTCGGAAATACTTAAAAAAGCTAAGAAAATTGGCATCGCAAAGATTTCCATTAGAAGCAAGGAACGACTTGCTGCGATCAGACCACATAACAATATACTTCTTTTAGAGACACTACATTTTCCAGATGAAGTCCGAAATTCAGAAAACGTACCGATTGATGTGGCTAAAACAGCTGTCTCTGATAAAGAATTTGAAGTAGGTATGATGCTTATTGACCAATTAACAACCAAATTCGAACCAGAAAAATATACAGATACATATCGTACCGCTCTTGAAAACTTAATTCACCAAAAAATGGAAAGAAATGAGTACATAGCTGCACCAGAGGCAAAAGAACATGAAGATAGAAGCAATGTCGTAGATCTTATGGCGGCTCTCCAAGCCTCTATTGAAAAAACACAACCACCGAAGAAAGAGACTAAGGCTAAAACCAAAGCAAGATCCACTAAGAAAACGAGTTAATAAACCATTCTGCAATTAAAGAATTCAATGGGATATCAAAACACTGAACAAAAGCTACGTCCTAAACATATCCCTTAATACAGTGTAAGGAGGCTTTTTGATATTGCTGCACACAGAGAAGAATTGCTTACAATCTCATAAGGAGTACATTAATGAAACTAGACCCAATCAAGCCGTTTGAGCCTGTTTTCTCAGAAGAAATTCCTATCGGGAATGAGTGGATTTCACAAATTAAATGGGATGGAGTCAGAGTCTTAACATACTATGCTTCTCATCAAGCAAAACTCTATAATCGTAAACTTAATGAACGAACAGACATTTTTCCTGAGTTAACTCATATTAAGTCTTATTGTTCTGCACAATCCGTCATTCTTGATGGCGAGGTCATTGCTCTTGACAATCATGGACAGCCTTCTTTTCATGAAGTCATGAAGCGTGACGGCATTAAGAGATTACAAAGAGTACAAGAAGTAAGTGAAAAAGTACCCATTTATTATATGATCTTTGACGTTATTTTTTATAACGGCAAATGGATTAATCACTATCCTCTTAAAGATCGCTTTGAAGTCCTTCATCATATAGTTGAACCAAATGAAAAAATCCAAATCGTTCCTGTTCATGAGGATGGTGTTGCTTTATTTGAGGTTGTAAAGCATCACCATTTAGAAGGGATCGTTTGTAAAAATCTATCGAGCAAATATAGTATAAACGGTAAAAATTCCAGCTGGAAAAAAATCAAAAACTACAAAGATTTAATAGCGGTTGTTGGCGGAGTTACCTTTCGATTAGGTACTGTCAATTCAATGCTTATTGGTCTTTTTGATGATCAAGGGAAGTTCCAATATATAGGTCATGTCGGGACTGGCAAACTTACCAAAGCAGATTGGCTTACTTTTACACATGCCATCGAACCAATAAAGCAAGATCAGATGCCCTTTTATAATACGCCAGAAAGAGTAAAAGATGTCCAATGGTTAAGACCCTTGATAACCGTTAAAGTTCAATATATCGAATGGCCAATTGGTCACTCTCTTAGACAACCAAGTATTCAAGCATTCGTTACTCAAGACACTGAAACATGTACTTTTAATCAATAGAAAGGAAGAGATTGATGAATCTGAAAGAATTATTTCCTTCTATAAGAAAGAAGTATAAAGGGATTTTTTTTATTCTAGGATACCATTCTAAAGCGGATGATTTCTTAGTGGGCATTCTCCAAAATGAGAAAACTGTACATATAGGCACTTTTTCAAGAGGGTTACAGGAAGAAGAAAAACAATCTTTAATTCAAATTATATTGAAAAATCAAATATCTTTCAGTAAGGAAACATCTTTTATTGACCCAGGAATTTGCGTTGAATTATCCTTTCAAACAATAGTAAATGGAACTTTAGAGGATGCTTTTTTTTCTGGCTTTCATTTGAATACTTCATGGCAAACATGTACATGGGAGAAACTCATTTTAGATAATTATATTCCAGATGCAGTGAAAGTAACTCACCTTGATAAAATGATATGGGATCAATCGAAAACAACAAAAGAAATGTTCATCGCCTACCTTATTCAGATTTCATCACGAATGCTCCCTTTTTTACAGAATAAAGCTTTAACTACGATTCGTTATCCGAACGGTATTGCTGGTGAAGCCTTTTTCCAAAAAAATTGCCCAGCTTATGCTCCTGAGTTCATTCAAAAATTCCTGCAAGATGAGAATCAATTTATAGTCTGTAATAATTTAGAAACACTTATTTGGCTTGGAAATCAATTAGCCATCGAGTATCATATACCGTTCCAGACCGTTGATACGAATAATCCAACAGAAATTGTATTCGATTTAGATCCACCTGACCGCACGAAATTTCATCTTGCTATTAAAGCAGCCAAAGAAATGAAATCTATTTTCGATAGCTTTCATATCGCGAGCTACCCCAAGCTTTCTGGAAGCAAAGGGCTACAAATTCATATACCCATATCCAAGAACACTCTTACATACGATGAAACGCGATTGTTCACATCATTTATCGCTAATTATTTAATTGAAAGGTATCCAAATGACTTTACGATTGAGCGATTAAAGAAAAATCGGGACAATAGGTTATACATTGATTATGTTCAGCATGCAGAAGGCAAAACGATTATTTGCCCATACTCAACCCGTGGAAAAGAAGATGCTACTGTCGCAGCCCCACTCTTCTGGAATGAAGTGAACGATGATCTACGAATCGAACAATTCACGATACATTCTGTTTTACATCGTTTGACTACAATGAATTGTCCAATGCATGAATTTTGGAACCAGGATAATAGGTCTGTAAATGAGATTATCTCTAAACTTAAGGAGAACGTTTAATAAAACGCTACCATTCGATATTGATGATGTTTCAAATAATGTCCTTGTTGGGAATAGTCATAGTACAAACCGTACATCAAAGGAGGACTTATCATGGAATTAAAAGAAGTAATCTTACATGCAAAAGAAAAGGGACTCTCTTTCGATGAAGCAGTAGAAGAACTTCTTTCATCTAAAATAGAACCAGAGATTCCAGAAATACTAGAGTTAATTGGCGGTGAAAACTATATGCGTTCATTGCCTATCGCTCTCACACATCTTTGCTTTCGCAACGGCCCGATTGAAGGGATGCACGCTGGCATTCCATTTGAAGAATGGCCGACAGATCTTCCTCGAGATGCGATTAGTCAATTGTCACAAGAGGATATGAAAACATTAAATACATATATGGTCGACTATCTTGGCTATTTTCTCTACTTACTAAACTCTCGCCAATTTAGTAAGTTAATTTATTTATTAGACTATCATAAGCACTTTGGTTCTGAATGGGATGATCCAAATATTAAAGCTTTGGATGAGAAATATATGAAATTTATATTAGATGAAAGAGACAAGATTTTGAGTAAACAATAAGTGTTTTACCAAATCAATCAACAAAAAAGAATCTCTCAAGTTAGAGATTCTTTTTTACTCGCCTAAATAAAAAACATTCTAATCTAGATCAATCACTATTTTTTTATGACTTCAGTAAAATCAGATACCAATGTTAGTAAATATTCTTTATTACGAATTGCTTCAATCCACTCGACGGGTAGCTCTTTCATACCATAAACCAAACCTGCCAATGAACCAGTTATCGCTCCAATTGTATCCGTATCTTCCCCTAAATTAATAGAACCGATAATAGCCTGCTTAAAGTTGCTTGTATTCAAGAGTACCCATAGGCTTGCTTCTAGGCTATGAACCACATAACCAGATGATTTAATCTCATCAATTGAAAGTGTCTTTAGATTGCCATTAAGTACTCTTTCGTATGTCGCAATCGCTTCTTCGCTATAACAGCTTATATCTAATGTCAGTAATTTTTCATAGGCTGCTTGCTTCGACTCACCAGCCAATAAAAACATAGTATATTTCACATATAAATAGCAACCTAAACAGCTGATTTCATGAGAATGAGTAAGCGAGGATACTTTGTTAACAATATCCACTATTTCATGCTCCCCTAGCTTCTTCACATGACAATATAAAGCTATAGGAAGCATTCTCATTAAAGAGCCATTACCATTACTATAAAAATCCGACATTCCAGCCTCAATCGGATTACATTTTGTGTTTTCGTAATTCAAAATCGCATTACGACAGGTAATACCCATATCAAACACTTTTCCATCCGCTGTAAATTCACCATGATCCGCCCATAAAGTAAAGTTATCCATGATTTTTGTATAATCGATTATTCCCGAATCAACAATTGCCTTCATGGTAGCTAAAGTCATTGATGTATCATCAGACCACGTCCCTGCTGGTACTGGATGTGAACCATACCCTGTCATCGTAGTAACTGTGTTATGACGTAGTTCTTCTCTGCTTAGAAATTCGATTGGAACTCCCATCGCATCACCAATAACGAAGCTTAGTAAACTAGCTTTTATTTGTGAATCAATTGATTTAACAAACTCTTTGCTCTCTTGTTTGTTCATGCCCATTTGTCTACACCTCTAATATATCCTATAGTTAGAAACTTCTAATCTCCTATTTCATGACGAATACCTACACATTATTTTTCCCGAATTTTTTCATTTACAAACTTTCATTTTACCTAATGAAAATGAGATAGACTAGTGGATAGCATTCAATTAGCAAAGAACACCAGAAAAAACGTTACCGATCCTTTTTGGTATAGCTGCTATCTTAGATAAGTTGTAAATCCATGTACTCATTTCATACCATGATATGCTTCTACTCAAAAAGGAGACATGTGGGAGTAAGTGAAAAGCGGAAGTGATCCGTTGTGCTCCGACCAGTATTAGACAACTGGCTAGAAAGTGCTCTTTGCCTTCTGGACAGATTGGTTTATGCCACCCGAAGAGCTGACCACTGGAGCTAGACTGTCTAATAGGCTGTTATTTTCAAAAAATGGCTTATAGCTGGGGATGTATGACAATCCAAAATTATATACTTCCTTGTTTTATAAAATACACTCTCTAGATGGGATTATTCGTTGTGGTCTAATCAATGGAGGGTCCCAAGTTGGACTTGTTCTTTCAGTAATTGTATGTTTCTTAATACGTTTTGTGAGATTTCTAATGTTGCTTCAATGGCATTCGCTTTTTGTTCAGATAATTGAAATACAATGTCGTTAAATAATAGTTCCATCTCTTCTAACACAGCTAATGAAGCAACGTTATATAAACGAACATTTTGATACTTTCCTGATTCGAAAATCGCTGTATTCAAATATGGTTTGAAATTTTCTAGCATAGCTGGTAAATGAGTGATGAGATTACCTACCCCTCTACCAATTCCCTCAAGTAGGATTTCAAGCTCTTCTAGTGGTTTAAGTGCGTTTTTTACAGCTGCACGAATTCTGTCATCATAATCTGTAAAAATACTGATGATTAAACTAGTTGGACTTCCATACAAAGCAATATTTAAAGCAGCTTTAACTGCAATACTAATAGATTCAATGACTGATTCAATGACAAGGATTAAGCCTCTTGCTGTAACTAAAATGGAGGTATCAATATTCGGTTCCCTAGCTGTTTAATTAGGATATGGGACGCTTCCACTTGAATGTTCTTAATCTTTAAACCAATCGGCATATAAGAAGATGATTCAATCGTAAAGACTTT
Source organism: Bacillus sp. AP8 (assembly GCF_000321185.1). Taxonomy (NCBI): domain Bacteria; kingdom Bacillati; phylum Bacillota; class Bacilli; order Caryophanales; family Bacillaceae; genus Bacillus; species Bacillus sp. AP8. Next base: position 24,187 of record NZ_CAPG01000020.1, on the reverse strand, counting down.
TGTTTTCACTATATTTTCTGTTTCAGAAACAGATGAATTGATTCGATTAATAGCCCCTGCCAAACTGCTGTCTTTATGTTCAAAAGCATTAGCAATACTTTATACTTGTTCGGAATACTCTGTTAATTGATGGTGTAAGCTTTGCTTATTCTTCCGAATAATTTCATAATGGGCATTATTTTCATCTACAACAGCATCTATAAATTGATCTGTTCCGCCTTTAAACAAATCGGGAATATCTTTCGTTATCACATTCTGAGCATTATAAACAAATTCATCGACTTCCTGACAAAGATTATTCAAGTTTCTTCTTCCTTGTTCAAAGAAGCTCTCTACACTGATATCAACGGACAACAAATTTTCAACGAGTTCCATAGGTGCTGAGTTTAAGATACTATTGAGAAATCGGCATTTTTCTTCTGCACAATCTAAAAGGTCTATCATATCTAGTAGATACAATTTAATAATAGTGCCTGTACCAGCAATCCCTCTCATCATAGGTTCTCCAGCTGTTTCTTCGAGCATGGTTTGAAACGTTTCTTGAAACTCCTTAACACGATCAACAAACTTGGCACTTTCATCTTTTACGATGTCAATCGAGTTTTCTAAATATTGATTCATATTCGTAATCCGACCTTTAACCTGATCCCTAATTCCATCTGCAAGCAATGTCATACTTGCCTTATTTATCTTAATCTTTTCAGAATTTCCGTAATAAATTGGCTCTCCAGTCCAGATACTTGTAACAATATGATCGTCCGCTCCAACATGGATAAAACCATAACCTGGTTCTCCTTTTATCCCTATTTCAACCTTAAATTCCTGATCTTTATCCATATCAACATAGCCAGTATGATTCGGCCCTATTGAGGAAAAAATCGGGATGCCATTATTGATGTTATACTTATTGCCTGGGATTCGATTACCTAGGCCAAGCGACTCTTCTGTTCCAGTCAAAAAGTCAAATTGACTATAATAATTGGTTATATTGCTATACTCTTTATTCGAATCCACCATACCTGCAGGTAAAATAGCTGGATTCAGTGTAATAGCTTTTAGCTCTGGATGATCCATAGCAACCGAATTCGTTAAAGCGCCAGCCAGTGAATTACCCGTAACAGAATGAATTTCTCCATATTTTCTCTTCATATCTATGTAATATTGTTTGGCATCTTCGATTTGTTTAGGAGGAACTTCACTTAATAATCTGGGATTTGTTTCCAACCAATCCTTATCATCTTCACTTCCAACAAATACGATGGTGATTTCTTTGGTGATATTATTTTCTACGGTAAGTGCATCAAGACCTGAAGATGTATTATATGTTGTCTGTTTAACAATAAATTCTTTTCTGTTTACAGTTATGATGTTTCCTGTTTCATAGTGCTGATAGGAGTGATAGCCTGCCAACTCGACTAAATCTTGATCATTAGTATTCGATCTTTTGACTTCTTTGACAACGCTCATTCCGTACACACCTTCCTAATTTTTCATTATTTCATTTGGAGTAGAACGCTCCAAAGTATTTTCTTTACTTCCTATCGCTCTTCTTCGATCAATTTTATTATCATGCAATAATACCGTATAGGCACCTTTTGGTAATCCATTCATTCTCTCAATATCATCTACTACATTGTTAAAAACAGTTTGATCAGGGTTTACATCAGCCTCTTTCATATATAGATTAATCGTTACAATTACACTGTCACTTTGAAAATCTTTTTTTGTAATCATTTTCTTTAAATCTTGCTTGCTAATAGCTGGATTTTCTATATACTTTTGATACACCTCTTCAAACCAATCACCCAACGTATTTATAAAATAAAAAGGTGTAGCGTACCCATCCCCACCAACCTTTTGAATAGCTTCACTCGGTGTTCCGACTATCGGATATTTGTTAATTGCATTGTCAAAATACGAATCAAGATTGGCAAATTCCTGATCAAAAATCATGGCATATAGGGCACCTTTAATAGCATGTTCGACTTGCCCCTCTTGTGACCATACCTCATCTATTTTCACTTCTTGTTTCTCTACATCAATAGGTACAATGGCAAAAGTATAAAAATGGGGTTCGCCAATCGATTCAACAAAAACAGAGGCTCCATCTTTTGCTCCTACAATATTATGAACTTTTACTTTTGTTTTATAGGTCTCTTTAAAGAACTTTTTTACCGCGATTTCGATTTCTGGCTTATTCTTTTTTGCAATTTTGCTCGTTTCGGTACCACTATTTCGTAAGGTATAACCTTCTCCCTTGTAATCTTGAATTCTGACAAAATTTACACTATAATCTTCTTTCGAAGGTTTGCTATTAACTGTCTCAACGTTTGGTTCATTTCTATCTTTTGTTTCATTCATACCGCATCCTCCTAGCAATAATGATACACCCATACCTAAAACAATTATGGAGCTTTTCCTTAAATGCATTCATGAACCTCCTTATTAGAATTTTCAGCAAAAACCCTAAAATACTTTTTATGTATAATCCAACCATTAGCATTACAGTAATATCCATTTTATTGTAATTAAATTCCTCTTTATTGTGAAATCATTTTCTTACATTCAGCTATGTCTTACTGAAAATAAGTATTTTGTCATGTGATAAATATCCTTTTAATTATTACCCTTTTGGTTTAAATAGTTTTTATTCTTTCTCTATTCCTTTAATATTTCATTTGGCACAGATCTTTCTAATGTATTATCTTTATTACCGTTAGCTCTTTTACGATCAATTAAATTATCGTTCAACAATCTGAATAAGCTCCTTTTGGTATACCTACCATCGCTTCGATACCCTTGACTACTTTATTAAAGATGGCTTTATCTGGTTCTACTTTTCCCTCTTTCATATATAAGTAAATTACAACTCGCACATCTTCACTTTTAAACTCATTCCTAAGAAGAGCATTTTTTAATATTTGTTTACTTAGTCGAGGATTTTTCATATACATATTATAAATATCTTCAAACTTTTCTCCTATCGCACTAAGATAATAAAAAGATATATTGTATCCATTACCACCAACCTTTTCGATAGCTTCAATAGGTGTTCCAACTACAGGTAATTCATTCACTACACTCTCTAAGTATCCATCTAATTTCGCGAATTCCTTCTCAAAGATCATTGCATATAGGGCACCTTTAATCGCATACTCCACTTTCCCTCTTGTGACCAAACTTCATCTGTTTTCACTTCTTTTTTCTCGATATCAATGGGTACAATCGCAAAGGTGTAAAAATGGGGTTCGCCAATCGATTCAATAAAAACAGAGCCTTAATCTTTAGCTCCTACGATATTATGAACCTTCACTTCTGTTTTATAGGTCTCTTTAAAGAACTTTATTACCGCAATTTCAATCTCTTTTTGATTCTTTTTAGCAATTTTGCTCGTTTCGGTACCACTATTTCGTAGAGTATAACCTTCTCCCTTGTAATCTTGAATTCTCACAAAGTCCTCTCGGTACTTTTCTTTCTTATCCACACAACTAACTAACCATATGGACATACACAGCATTAATAAATATTTCTTATCCCTGTCCTCATACAATATACTCCTTGCAGCTGTTTTCTTCATTTTGTTTTTTGGATAACGATCTCCTTTAATTAACAAAAAAATTCCAATAAAAAATTAGTCCTATGTTCTCATACTCATCTAAAGAAAAATACCCATCTCTCGTCTTTAAAAAGAATTCACCTATTCAGGTTAATGTTGACAATTCAGGTATGAATTATTATAATTTTCTAAAAATCTAATTTATGGAAATGAGTGATAATTATGACAGCCTTAATAGAGAATGGACAATTGAGTTTTGGACAGAAGGATGCACCTGTAAAGGTAGAGGTATTTTTAAATTTGACATGCCCTTATTGTGCTACTTTTTTTAAAATTGCTGAGGAAACATTAGATGGGTACATAGAAAATGGACAAGTAGAATTCATCATAAAACATTATGACAAACCAAGAGAAATGCTGTTAAATGGCACATTGATTAATTTATTTTTAGATTACGAGAATCCCGTACGCACAAAAGAAATCTTAAAAGAGTTATTCGCAACACAACCTCAATGGGATCAAAAGAATAATCAAGAGATTAAAGCATTTTTACAAGAAAAATATAACTTAAAGGAAGAACCGAAGAATACAGAAATCAGCTTAAACGTAACAGCGGAAGCGATTCGAAGACAGGTTAAAATGGTACCAACTGTTTTCATCAATAACAAAGAATACCAATACCCTAAAGAAATAACAACAGAGGAATTAAGAAATGAAATTCAATCTGCATTAATTCATAGCTAAAACAAGAATTTCACTTTCACATCTAAAGGTAATGACATGTATTTCATGATTTACTGTCCATATCTATCTATTTATTTACTTACAGCAAGTACAGAATATTAAATTCTATAAATGTAGTTCCATCATGTTCTCTCGAAAAAGAAGATTTTCTTATTCTTATGAGAAACGTTTTACCACAGATATTCTATTATTTAGAATTATATCGTTAAAATTCATGCATTAGGAAATGAACCAATAATTTGGATCTTCCTTATCTACTGATTGATAGAATGGCTATGGAGGAAATCAACTATCAAGGAAGAATTTTTTAAAACCATACATAAGCTTTTCTTTTTTACAAAAAAGTCCTGAAAGTGGTTCCTTAATCCACATTCAGGACATTCTATTAAACTACTAACATTCTTATTAGATTTAAACCAATCGTTTCTCATTCTCTTTATCAAACCAATGTACATTCGCTTCTGAGAAGGATAAAAATACTTGCATGCCAACCTTATACGTATCGTCTGTCGCAGCTTTAATGACGACTTTTTTATTAGCAACTTTCGTATGAACGAGCATTTCTGAACCAATTGTTTCAATTAAATCAATTGTTACTGGGAACGTTGTTTTTTCTTTTTGAATTTTGATATGCTCTGGTCGAATTCCCATAATGACAGGATGATTGTTATTTCTTATCATTTTTGCTTGGCTGGATTCTGATATTGTATAAATCGCTTTTCCTGCTTCAATGATAAATTGCTGGCTTACTAAATCACCTGTTATAAAATTCATACCAGGTGAACCAATGAAGCTTGCCACAAAGATATTTGCTGGCTTATTATACACATCAATTGGTCGACCAATTTGCTGAATATAACCATCCTTCATAATGACAATTCGGGTCGCCATTGTCATCGCTTCTGTCTGATCATGTGTTACATAGATAGTCGTTGTCCCGAGCTTGCGATGTAATCTAGTAATTTCTGCTCGCATCTGAACACGTAACTTCGCATCTAGATTTGATAATGGCTCATCCATCAAGAAGATGCTCGAATGACGAACAATCGCTCTTCCTAATGCAACCCTTTGTCGCTGTCCTCCTGACAACTCTTTCGGCTTTCGCTTCAGAAATTCCGTTAAGCCAAGAATTTTGGCAGCTTCTTCTACTTTTTGCTTGATTTCTTCTTTCGGTACTTTTCTTACCTTTAAACCAAATGCCATATTCTCAAACACCGACATATGTGGATACAGGGCATAGTTTTGAAAAACCATTGAGATGTCTCTATTTTTCGATTCTACCTCATTCATTCGAGCACCATTAATGAGCAAGTCTCCATCTGAAATATCCTCTAATCCTGCAATCATTCGTAATGTTGTCGATTTCCCGCAACCAGAAGGACCAACTAACACGATAAATTCTTTATCCTCAATATGTAGATTAAAGTTTTCAACAGAATACTGTTTACTTTTATGATATCTTTTTGCAATTTGCTTTAACTCGATTGTTGCCATTCCTTCTCCTCCGAACTACTCACTGTAAAAAATTCTCCACTATCTCTTTCGAGCGAACTGCTCGCTCAACCGTATTCGTTTCAAATACAAGGTTAATTTGTCTGTCATTTACAATTTCAAAAATTCTTTGAAAAGGAATGGTACCTTCTCCAATTTGCAAATGTTCATCCTGCTGTCCATGATTATCGTTTATGTGCAATCCAAATAAATAAGGAAGTGCCTTTTGACATTCTTCTATAATATCATCTCTATGATTCATATAGCTGTGGCCTGTATCAAACATGATTTTTGAACGATTTGAATCTAACTTTTCCACGATTGCAATTAACTCACTTACCGATGTTCCGATTGCTCCTTCTGCATACGGTACATTTTCAAATACAATTATTGTACTTTCAGGTAGCTGAGTTAAAAGTCTTTCTCCAAATTTTCTAGCATTGACTATTCCTTGTTCAATTGACTCATTCTTACCTGGATGCATAAGAACATAATCAAAAGGAATAATTTCTAACAGCATTCTAGATTGGAGCCACGTTCGTTCCGTTTCTTCATCAGGGGAAGCAGGATTAAAATTCAAAACTGGCAAATGAAAGCCTAAAGTGATGTCATTTTCTTTAAGCATTTGCATCAGTCTCACAATTTGCTCTGTATTCATCTGCAAGAACGGTAGACCATGCTGTGAACCTTCTCCCATGATTTCAACGGACTTCCATCCTTGTTCTACCAGTTTTTCTAAAGCTTGAAATATAGATTGATCATATAATGTATAAGTCGAGATTGAATAGTGCAATACCCTTCCTCCTTCACTTTCATCATTCTCTTATTTAATTCCAGAATGCATAAAGCTTGAAATAAACTGTTTTTGAAAGATAAAAAATGCTAGCAATAATGGTAATGCTACAAACAGTGTAGCTGCGGCGACAACTCCCCATTGAGCACCTGACTCTGAAGCTTTCGCAAACATCGATAATCCAACCGTTAATGGTCGATTCTCAACAGAATCTGTCACAATAAGCGGCCATAAGAAATTACTCCACTGATGACTTACTGAAATTAATCCAAACGCAATATAGGTAGGTTTTGCTAATGGGATGTATACGTTCCATAAAATACTCAGTCGATTGCAACCTTCCATCTTAGCTGCTTCTTCTAGCTCATAAGGTATGCCTTTAAAAGTTTGTCGCATCAAAAAGATCCCGAACGAAGTTACAAAGTATGGCACCATAATTGCCCACTTTGAATCATACAGTCCTAGCTGTGTAATCGTATCTGTATTTGGAAAGATTAACACTTCGATAGGAATCATAATTTGTATTAAGAAAAGCATAAAAACAATGTTCTGACCGAAAAATTCCAATCTTGCAAAAGCATAGGCAGCTAATGTCATCGTCACGATTTGAACTAGTAGTATTCCTATTACAACAATAAAAGTCGTTACATAATACTGTCCGAATGGCGCAGTATTCCATGCATTGATGAAATTATCAAGTGTAAAAGAATAGCCTTCTGCCTTCGTATTTTTGAAGGCCATATAAAAAATCCAAAAGAGCGGCAACGCCCAAAGTAGAGCTAATACATGTGTTGAAATTGTAATAAGACGTTTCAATCAAAGACCACCTTAACTGTAATGAATTTTGCGCTCTACACTAAAGAATTGTATAGCCGCAATAAGAATCATTAAAATTAGTACAACAACTGAAATAGTTGAAGCCATGCCATAATCCATAAAGCGGAAGGCACTTTCATAAATGTAATATAGTAACAGATTTGTCGCATTATCTGGTCCGCCTTGTGTCATAACCACTAATTGATCTACGGTCTTAAAAGCATTAGTCGTTGCGATAATAAATGAAAATAACGTTGTAGGCATTAGGAGAGGAAAAGTAATCCTTCTAAACTGATACCATTTTGATGCTCCATCCATATGAGACGCCTCATATAAATCTTGCGGAACATTTTGAAGAGCAGCTAAATAGAAAATCATAAAAAAACCTGCTTCCTTCCATACAACCATGACAATAATCGCTAATAACGCTGTGCCAGATGACCCGAGTAGATTCAATTCACCAGCTCCAAAGATACGAAAAAACGAACTAATCAATCCATATTCTGGTGTATAAAAGAATAGCCAGATGAATGCCACTGCCACCATAGGAATAACAGTTGGATAGAAGAAAAATGTTCTTGCAAAACTGCTTCCTTTAAATGAACGATTCACTAGTACAGCCATGCCAAGACCTAGCATTAAACTTGTCGGAACTGTCCCTACTGCAAACCAAATATTATTCTTAAACGCCTTCCGAAACGTCTCATCTTCCAACATCAATTTAAAATTATCTAAACCTACATAAAGAGGATCATCTGTTAATAAATCCGATTGAAATAAGCTTAAATAAATCGTTTTTACAATTGGATACAATGTAAAAGTGATAAGGAATATGAGTGACGGAAGGAGAAAAAGCCAAGCTGTAACATTATCATTTATGCGTTTGCTTTTTCTCATTTCCTCACCTCTTCATTGAAGTTATTGATATTTTTTTAGAATTTGTTCCGCTTTCTCTTGAGCTTGATCTAACTCTTGATCGACATCTGCCCCATTAATTGCAGCTTGGATTGCATCCGTTAAAATTTTATTAATTTTCCCTTGCTCATAAACAGCAAATTCCTTCTGAGCATACTCTAATTGCTCCATCGCCGTTAACGCTTGTGGGAATGATTCTGTATATTTCTTTAAACTCTCAGTTTCATAGCTTGATTGACGAGTTGCAATATAGCCTGTGTCGATACTCCACTGAGCTGCACGTTCAGGTGTACACATCCATTTAATGAATTCCATCGCCGCTAATTGTCTTTCCTCAGGAGTATCCTTAAAGATATAGAAGTTTCCTCCACCTGTTGGCGTTGCAACACGTTCATTTGCTGGTAGGTAAGCTACTCCAAAATCAAATTTTGCATTATTTTTTACATTTGTTAAGTTACCAGTTGTCGTTAACATCATCGCTGTCTTACCTTGGATAAAGTCTGTTGGAACCGTATTCCAATCTAAGATTCCGCTTGGCATCACTTTATCTTTGTTAATTAAATCTACCCAATATTGAAGTGCTTCCTTAGCTGCTGGCGTGTTAAAGTTTACTTGTTTACCATCATCGCTCATAAGGTTTTCATTACCGCTTTGAAGCATTAATGCTTGATAAATCCAGTTCACACTAATATTTGCTGGTAATTCAATTCCCCATTGACCTGGTTTCGTTAACTTTTTACCGTAAGTCACGATATCTTCCCATGTTTTAGGTGCTACTTCTGGATCAAGCCCAGCTTGTTTAAACCTGTCTTTATTGTAATAAAGTAATACTGTACTTCTTTGGAAAGGAATAGAGTATGTTTCTCCTTCATCCTGTGCATTCATTAAAAATGCAGGAAAGAAATCATCTATCATTGTTTTTAAATCTTCATCTTTAGCAATGAAATCATCTAATGGCTGAACAGAATTTTTAATTTGGTATAAATCATTCGATAGGAGAACAGCCAAATCAGGTGTTTTCTTATTTTTCACGGCGGTTTGAACCTTTGTCATCGTTTCTTCATAATTTCCACTGTATATAGGTTTAACTGTTACCTTTTTACCGTTAACTTCCGTTCCAGATTCATTAAATTCTTTAGCCAGCTTATCAATGACCTCTGTAATGGCACCACCTACATTGACTGGATAATACCAAGATAGTTCAATCGAGTCACCTGACTCTTTTGTCTTTGTTTCCGAATCCGTGTTACTACATCCTATTAAAGAACCTAGGGCCATTAGGCAAACAAGAAATACAGAAATGATTTTCTTCATTAATTAGTAACCTCTTTCTACATTGAATATTATAATTACTCATAAAAATCGTTTTTCTAAATGAATAGCCGCCAAAGATTCAAATATATAAGTCGGCTTCATTTTATGAGCGTCATGATGCTCTACATCCTTTGTTAGCCATACCGTATCCATATGAAGAGCGTTTCCTATTGCAATATCAGTTAACAAACTATCACCAATGATTACACTTCTACCTGAACATAATTGCATCTTTTCACGCATTATTTGTTGCATCCAAACAGAAGGTTTCCCTACAGGAATTGGCTCTTCCTTTAGCTCGCCAGACTGTTGAAAAATTGACAGAAATGCCCCGGTATCAAGCATTTTCTCTCCATTAAATGGGCAGGAGAAATCTTCATTTAACACCACTAACCTCGCGCCTCTTTGAATATGTAAAAAAACATCCTGCAACATTCGATAATTACTAGTAAGCGATAATCCCAAAACAACGTAAGTATTTTCTGAAGTCCTATGTACATTATTTATAACAGGGATATTCCATTTCTCTAACTGTTCCTTAATCATTACTGAGCAAGCAGGATAGACAGAGAACGGCTTTTGAATAGAATGAAAAAAACATTGTAAGGCATCAATAGGGGTAATAAGTTCTTTTTCATGAATTTTCAAGCCAAGCTTATTTAAGTATTTACAATGTGCTTTTTTCGATCGTATTGGATGATTGGTTACAAAATACATTCGTTTATTTTGCATGCGTAATGTAGTCATCCAATCGGGCACAGCGGGTAATAGATGTTTTCCATCAATTAATGTTCCATCAATATCCCAAAACAATAAATCGTACTCTTGAAGCATTGCATCCTCCTCATTACTAATCTCTTTCAAAAGTAGAATAGCGCATGAAAATTAAAGGAGTATAAAGTTAATGTTAAGTTAGAGAAAATACATTAAAATAATATTAAGATAACGACTTTTCCCTTTACAAAAGACATACACAAATAAGTCTCTACAATAAAAAAACATCGAATATTCATTGCTACCAACGACATTCGATGTTTTTTCTTTTCTTTTATTTCTGTAAAAAAAGTTAATTTTTCGTTAAAAATAAATATTGTTATTTTAATATAAAAATTAGACAAGGATTTTTAAGGAACTAACGTTAGAACATCATCTAACGCCTAATTTAATATTCATATCTTCCTTAACTTACCTAAATCAGATAAAACTTACTTATACCGAATCATTAGTATGATCTGTTAAATCCACTTTGATCGGATTACAGTGCGTTCTTGCAACATTCAATATCGCGTTACAACAAGTAATCCTCCTATCAAATACTTTTAAATCAATTATAAATTCTACACGATTCACCCATACAATAGTGTTTTCCATTATAGCTCTATCTTCAATCATATTGTAAACAATTAATACATTATGGTATCTGAAATAATCCCGCGCCAATCATCATATTTTTTTCTTATTCAACATTTACCGTCTATAACTCGATTTTTACTGTTGGCATTTCATGATCTACTGTCCATATCAATTTTTTAGCACCGACTTGTCATGTCACATCTCAAGCCCTCACCATTACGCCATGCTGCTTTATACCCCCTATTCCCAATACATCTTAGTCCAAAAGTCTTCAAATTAATGTCAATATTCCGAAAATTAACGAATTACTGTTTTATCTGATGTCACACTCCTATACACTTTATTATATTAGAAATATTTCAACACGTTTCAAAGAAAGGAGTTATTATGGCACTTCCAAAATACATAACCAAAATTGACGCAATTAAAGATCTTTCCATTGAAGAAAAGGATGCACTTAGAGCTGTATCAGATATGTATGCTTTTCGAGTAAACGATTATTATCTTTCACTAATTGATTGGAATGCTCCGAATGATCCGATTCGAAAATTAGTGATTCCCAGTACAGGAGAACTATTAGAATATGGTCACATGGACGCCTCCAATGAAGAAATGAACTATGTTGCTCCAGGCTGTCAGCATAAATATTCAACAACGGCCTTATTAGTAGTTTCAGAGGTTTGTGGCGCTTATTGCAGGTACTGTTTTAGAAAACGTTTATTTAAAAATGATATACATGAAGCAGCGACAGATGTTCGTCCAGGCATTGAATATATTAAACAGCATAAGGAAATCAATAATGTACTACTAACTGGTGGAGATTCACTCATGTTATCTACTAAAAAAATCGGTAACCTGCTACAGGAACTCAGAAGTATAAATCACGTGAAAATTATAAGACTAGGATCGAAGCTACCCGTTTTTAATCCAATGAGAATATATGAAGATGAAAAACTCTTAGACTTGATTCGTCAATATTCTAGTGCTGATAAAAGAATCTACATAATGGCACATATTAACCATCCAAGAGAAATCACCCCAGAAGCCAAAAAAGCCATCACTGCTCTACATAACGCAGGAGCAATTGTTGTCAATCAAACGCCTGTGTTAAAAGGAATTAATGACGACCCTTATACTTTAAGTGAATTATTAGATCAATTATCCTGGGCAGGAGTTACTCCCTATTACTTTTTTGTCAATCGACCAGTTGCCGGTAATAAAGAATTCGTATTAAGCCTACAAGAAGTGTACAACATTGTTGAAGAAGCAAAATCAAGAACCTCTGGTTTAGGTAAACGGGTCAAGCTTGCCATGAGTCACTCTTCAGGGAAAATCGAAATTTTAGCTATTCAAGATGGTAAGGCTTATGTAAAATATCATCAATCCAGAGATGGAGACTACGGCAAATTTATGATTTTAGACTGTCCAGAAGATGCTGCTTGGTTTGATGATTTACCTGGAAATGAGAAGTATTGGAAGACACCACTATTCACTGAAATACGATAAAACTGTGTTAATAACGACCAACATACTATACATATATTTGAAAGAGACACTATCTTGATAAATAGTGTCTCTTTTACATATATCAGTCTGCTTTTTACATTCATTGAACAACTTATTGATTATAGAGTCATAAATTTACTATATTGGAAAGGACTGATAAAATAGATGTAGACGTTTTCATAGGGAATAACACCATTTCCTACATCACATAGGAAAATAGAAAGAGGGTTTTATATGATTGAATTGCTCATTATCATGGCTGAACGGCTTGGTATTATCGTTATGATTGCTTTTATTTTGACAAGACTACCATTTTTCAAAAATATGATTTATCAAGAGCAGCTGAATCATAGACAACAAGTGATTGCCGTTATTTTCTTCGGAGCTTTTGGTATCATAGGCACTTATACCGGTGTGACACTAAATACCGATAGTCTTCAGTTAAACCCTAGATATAGTGAGTTAACGGTCGATGAAGCAATCGCAAATTTCCGTGTAATCGGTGTTGTCATTGCTGGTTTACTTGGAGGATATAAGATTGGAATTGGAGCTGGATTAATTGCTGGAATACACCGCTTCACATTAGGAGGATTCACAGCTATCTCCTGTGGATTCGCAACCATTATAGCTGGCTTCCTTTCCGGTTTACTTTATAAAAAAAACAAGCATGTTAAATTACATACAGCATTTCTCATCGGATTTGTTGCTGAATCCATTCAAATGCTCATTATTCTCCTTTTATCGCGTCCGTTTGAAAAAGCATGGGCATTAGTCGAAATTATTGGCTTACCTATGATTCTAGCAAACGGCATTGGATCCACACTCTTCCTTTTAATTATTAAAAGTGTCATAAATGAAGAAGAAAAAGCTTTGGCGATTCAAGCACAAAATACTCTACATATTGCAGAAAAGACACTGACCTACTTAAGAAATGGATTAACAGAGCAAACGTCTCATACCGTTTGTACAATTATTCATAAAGAACTACATATTAGCGCTGTTTCGATAACAAATTCTTCCCAAACATTAGCGCATGTTGGAGATAGTCATACAATTTTTTGTCCTGGGAATATTTCAGAAAATCAAACAACACTTTATGTGGAGAAATTTAAAGAGAATGCTAGCTTACGTTATCACGTCATACAATGTCCGGAAAAAAGCTGTTTGTTAAGAACTGCTGTCATTGCACCCTTAAAGCAACGCGAAGAAACAATTGGAACGTTAATCTTTTATTTTCGTTCTTCTAAGGAAATTACTCCTGTAATGATTAAGCTCATATCTGGACTTAGCTCCCTTTTAAGCCATCAACTTGAAATGGCAAATGCCGATAAATCTTATCAGCTGGCAAAAGAAGTAGAAATCAAAACACTTCAAGCGCAGATTAGTCCTCATTTTCTCTTTAATTCATTAAATACGATTCTCTCTCTTATTCGTCTTGATCCGGTAAGAGCTAGAAAATTACTCATTTCCTTATCTCATTTTATCCGTCAAAATCTAACTGTCACAACACAAACCATGACAACACTCGAGCAAGAATTACATCATGTAAAAGCCTATTTAGAAATCGAAGAAACAAGATTTGCCAATAAGCTGAGTGTTTTCTATGAAGTTGAAGATGATACACTTGCTCAGTATATTCCACCACTAACCTTGCAGCCGATAGTAGAAAATGCGATTAAACATGGGATGAAGAATAAGGAAAGGGATTGCTTCTTAAAAATTGCTATCTATTCGAAAAATCAAGCTATTGTAGTAAAAGTTACAGATAATGGTCTAGGGATGAGTCAAAAGAGAATTAATCAAATCATTAAAACTCCCATTCCTTCAGAAACAGGAGCTGGATTAGCTCTTTATAATGTCAATCGCAGACTCACTATGATGTATGGAGCTACTGCAGCATTACAGATCCAAAGTGAGTTAAATAAAGGTACAGAAATTGTATTTTCATTGCCTTATAGAAAGGTGGGGTAAGATGAATTCACCGATTACAGCTATTGTTGTCGACGATGAGCTATACAGCCGTGAAGAACTTAACCATTTATTAGGGGCTTTTCCCACTATCAAAGTTATAGATGAGGCTGGATCAGGAGAAACTGCCGTTTTAAAATCTCTTCAACAGCAGCCAGATATCGTTTTCTTAGATGTTGAAATGCCGAAGATGAACGGAATGCAAGCTGCACAAGCTCTTTTGGAACTAAAAAAGCCCCCATTAATTGTCTTTACTACAGCATATCCACAGTTTGCTGCCGAGGCTTTTCAATATAATGCGATTGATTACTTACTAAAACCTTATGATGAAGAAAGACTGCAAGTAACGATTAATCGGATAACAAAAAAATTATTTACAGTTGAAAAGCGTTTTGTTGGAAAACTTGCTGTTGAACAGGATGGTGAAATCTTTTATATAGAGCCAAAGGAGATTCTTTATATGTACAGAGATGACAAAATAACTAGGCTTATCTTAACTACAGGTGAGCTTGAAACAAGAACTCCACTGAAAGAGCTTGAAAACAGACTGATTATGCACGGTTTTTTTAGAATTCATAAAAGCTTTATCGTCAATTTAGAATACGTTACAAAGCTAACACCATGGTTCAATGGTGCCTATCAGCTACAAATAGCGGATCGAAATGATACGCTTTCCGTTAGCCGAAATTATGTGAAAGCATTACGATCTCGTTTAGAACTTTAGAAATTTTTTGCATCTCAAAGCCCAAAAACAGCATTTCAACCTTGTTTATCTACCTTTTAAGCTTAAATAGCACTTCCTCCCTGCTTTCTCCTTTATAATTTTCATGTAAGCACTTTCATTATGTGAAAAAAGGAGGAAACACATGTATACCTTTTTAGGTGGAATCGCACTTTTAATCATTGGTTATTTTACGTATGGGAAATTTGTTGAAAAAATGTTCGGGGTTAAAGAAGCACGACCAACACCAGCCTATGTAAATAGTGATGGCGTTGATTATATCCCAATGAGCACACCCAAAAATTCATTAATTCAACTACTGAACATTGCTGGAACTGGTCCTGTATTTGGTCCAATTATGGGGGCACTTTACGGTCCTGTTGCTTTTATCTGGATTGTCATTGGCTGTATTTTCGCTGGAGCCGTTCACGATTATTTAACAGGAATGATCTCCATCCGCAATAAGGGAGCCCATTTACCAGAATTAGCTAGCAGATTTTTAGGAAAAGTGATGAAGCACGTGGTTAACGGCTTCGCTGTACTTCTTCTATTATTAGTAGGAACCGTCTTTGTATCCACTCCTGCTAGTCTACTTCATGTTTTGACGGACGGTAAGGTAGCATTAACTGTTATCATTGTAGCGATTTTTGCTTATTATATTTTAGCAACACTTCTACCGGTAGACAAAATTATCGGTCGTTTATATCCGTATTTTGGGGCATTACTATTAATTAGTGCTTTAGGTGTTGGGATCGGACTTGTTGTAACAGGTGCACCAATTCCTGAACTTACTTTACAGAACTTACATCCTGCTCAAGCACCTATTTTACCATTATTATTCTTTACCATTTCTTGCGGAGCCCTATCCGGCTTTCACGCAACACAAACACCTATCATCTCACGAACTACTCAAAATGAAAAGCAAGGTCGCAAAATATTCTACGGTATGATGATTGCTGAAGGAATCATCGCCATGATCTGGGCAGCCGCTGCCATGAGCTTATTCAACGGTCCTACTGGCTTAAATGAAATCTTAGCAGCTGGAGGCCCTGGTGCGATTGTAAGTGAGGCTTCTACAGCTCTTCTTGGAGCAATTGGAGGAACACTCGCTGTATTAGGAGTTGTTGTCTTACCAATCACTTCAGGTGATACTGCTTTCCGAAGTGCACGTATGATTATTGCCGAATATTTTAATATCGCACAGAAAAAGTTTTCAAGTCGCTTATGGATCGCCATTCCATTATTCGTTCTATCAGCTATTCTTACACAAGTAGATTTCAATATTCTATGGAGATATTTTAACTGGGCAAACCAATCTACAGCAGTAATCGCCCTTTTTGTAGGAGCAATGTATCTATATATTGCAAAGAAAAACTACTTCGTACCACTGATCCCAGGATCATTTATGTTGGTCATGGTCATTACCTACATTTTGAATGCACAAATCGGCTTTGGTCTATCGATGACAACCTCTTGGATTGGTGGATTCATAGGTGCGGCCATTCTGATTGCACTATTCTTTCATGCAGCGAAGAAAGCACGTGCCAACAATATCCAGCTTGATGAAGATGTATCAAATTGGAAGAAGGTAGCCTAATGGGCTGCTGTAGTCCAGAATATCGCAAAGTCGTCGAGGAACAGGAGTCGAAGGTCAACGAACAACAAAATGATTTCCTCTCCTTACCTATAAAGCTAGGCATTGTCCTAATTACCATTGGTGCTATGGTTATTGCTTACTTAGTATTATGAAAATAATAGGAAACCATTAAACAAAGGGAGTCCGAAAAGTGATTGAAACTCACTTTTCGGACTCCCCTTTTTTACTGAAATGTTAACATCACACACTAATTCGTTGATCTAACTTTGTCTCCATATTTTTCAAGCGCTTTATATCTAATCGAATTAATAAGGAAATAATCAATGCAACCGCGAAAAATCCTGTGAAAACAATTAAGCTTTGCGAGTAACTCCCGGTTGTTTCTCTTATCCATGAGGCAAACATCGGTCCGACTAACCCAGCCGCTGCCCATGCCGTTAATATATATCCATGAATTGCTCCTAACTGCTTGGTTCCAAATAAATCACCGATATAAGCAGGTATCGAAGCAAACCCTCCACCATAGCAGGTATAAATGATCGCTAATAAAATTTGAAATACAATGGGGTTATCCGTAACAATCAATAGAGGAAATGCGATAACTTGAAGTATAAAAAAGACGGTATACGTATTCGGACGGCCAATGTAATCGGAAACAGATGCCCAACCAATTCGGCCAAGACCATTGAAAGCACCTAGCACACCAACCAGAGCCGCTGCCGCAACGGCACTTAAGCCTATACTTTCTTGTGCAAGTGGAGAAGCGGCTGATATAATGGCAATTCCACAAGTTACATTAATAAACAGCATCAACCAAAGATAATAAAAACGTTTTGTCTTTACTGCTTCATTGGCTGTTAGCTGTGAAAGGTCCTGCCTCTCTTTCACTTTACCTGATTTAATTTTTTCTTTATAACCAGCAGGCAGCCATCCTTTTTCAGGGGGCTCCAAGTATAGAGATGAGGCAATCATAATAACGAAGTAAGCGCTTCCAAGGATAAAAAACGTATTTGCGATTCCAACAGAACCTATTAAACTTTGCATAATTGGAGAGTTAATCAGTGCAGAAAATCCAAAACCCATTATAGCTAAACCAGTAGCTAAGCCTCGACGATCCGGAAACCATTTCACCAACGTCGATACCGGTGCAATATAGCCTACACCAAGCCCAATCCCACCAAGAACACCATATGTAATATAAAGTAAAGGCAATGATTCCAAATTCGTTGCTACACCAGCACCTATAATCCCTACACCAAAAAAAGTGGCTGACAAAATCCCGGATTTTTTGGGACCATATTTTTCAACAAAATGTCCAAGAAATGCTGCAGATAAACCAAGAAACAAAATAGCAATACTAAATGTTAAGCTAATATCTGTCAAATCCCAACCAAATTCACTCGAGAGCGGTTTCGTAAACACACTCCACGCATACACAGAACCAATTGACAAGTGAATCCCAACCGCCGAGGCAGCAATCAACCACCTATTCTTTGTTTTTGCCACTTTTTGATCATTCCCCCTAGATAAATCTCCATATTTCCCAACTTAAATACTGTTAATACATTTAAGTCATACAACTTGAAATTTAACAAAACTTCTAACACACATCACTTTTATTTAAAAATTCAGAATTTTATATAAGTATCCTATCATTTAGACATAAATTAGACAATCCTTTAATAAAAAATGCATCTTTTTTCACAGTACAAGGCTATAATTGAGATGGAAATATATAAAGTTAATCACCTTTATTTAACAAATATATTTATAATGAAGATAATATCAATTAAATAAAGGAGGGTTTTATGAACGTTAAAGCATTCGGTACTTTTGAATCTTTGGAATCCTATATATTTCGTACAAATGCATATCTACAATTTGGAAACTCTACAAAGCACATAGGACTAATTATAATGTTGAATCCAGGAAGTTCTTGCTTAGCAGATGACGATCAATGGGATGACTTTTTATCAAAAAGTAAAATGGTTAAAAACATTAGCATCTCAAATGAATTAAAACTAGACTCCACTATGAAATCTGTAGTTGAATTGTTGTTAAATAGTGATCCTACATTAGAAGGCAGGCTGACTATACTTAATTTATTTAACATTCGATGCGGGAACTCAAATAAAGCGATTCAAACTTATACTACACTCCTTAAAAAGGCAAAATTCAACATCTTGCTCCATTCACCTTTACCCAACCTAACACAATACCCCTGGATTTGGACAGCATGGTCCGTTAAAGACGCTACCATTTTAAATTCAAGAAAAATTGAATTCTTAGAAGAAATTCCTAAAAACAAAAAAATTGCTCTTTATTCGCGACAGAAAATTCATCAAACAAAAAAAGAACTATACTGCTACCATCCGTGTCCTCAAAAAGAAACAACTCGAAAATGGGTACAGTCAGAAATGATAAAGCAACTGAAAACGGTATAACAAATCATTGATATTTTTATACAATACGTAAGAAACAGTATATATTTTAGCTTTACTAGATAAAGATCAAAAAATGAAGTATTGATCTTTATCTAGTCATTTTCAAAGACATCCCTATGGGACTTATTACTACTAGCCAAAACTCAAAATCTCCCTAAACACACTAGAAGGAGTACTATCCAAATTTTGCAAGTCTATTAGTTTTCTCTCATCCAGCTTTTCGATATAAATCATATTTTCTTCTTTTAATATTTTCACCTTAACATCCCTAAAGCTAAACTCATCAACTTGAGAAGCAGCATCTATCTCCTGTTGATCTAATTGAACCTGTACTCGATCAGACACTCGACGCAACATCCGCCATAGCTTCGTTTCTTCTGATGATTTCATATAAAGCTCTGGTAATTCAGTTGCTTCTTGTAACTGTGAATAACTCGTCATCATATAAGAAGAAATTCCATATTGAATAGGCTTTATCACTTTTTTTAACTTATTCCAATACATAACATGGAAGACAACATACCCATCCTCATGCTCAACACTCGTAATCTCACCGAATTCATAGACACCGTTATAATGTGCCACACCAGCTTTCACATAAAGTGCCACATACTTTGCTTCCTGCCAACCCTTTTTCAACGAAGCTGCAGCAATACGGTAATAGCCATTTTTACTATATACCACATACTCATCTGGACTTACGACTAATCCCACCAACACCTTCTCTACTAAGCTAGACTGCCACTCTTCATAGGAACCTCGTGGTAAAATGCCTTCACTCTGTAATTCTTCCGGACTTTTTTCAATTAACCGTTCAATAAATTGCTCAACCATTTTCGAAGCATTCGGTAAAAACGGAAAACCGCCAATGTTAACCTTATCAATACTCTCATAAAAAGGATGGTCTTTATAATCCTCTTCATCATTCCAAGGAAAAAGCACATATGCCCCAAATGCAGTTCGTTCGTATGGTCCTTTATTTTCTACAACAATCGAATCACGATAGCGATGCATTGTGTTAATATCATCTTCTAATGGTCCGGTCTTTTTGTAACGATTGGCATAATAGCTACCTTCATTAGCATAATCCACTCGATATTTGGCATCAAACACATAATTGTAATCGTATTCCTTTCCTTTCTTTTGAATACTTAACATCGTATCTGGTTTTTGCGGTAAAGTTGGCAATTTCCCTACATATTTTTGATAAACCAGTTCAATTCGCTCATTTGTAATGGGATGCTTGAACACTCTCTTCGCTGATTGATTGGCTTCTAAATTGACAAACAAACCATTACGATTTACTTTGACAATATCTTGACTTACTTGTTCATATTTCTTGCTAAGAATTTGTCCAAGCTTTAAGAATGTCCAATATTCATATAAAGTCGCCACATCTTTTACCGACATCCGATACATTTTTCCTTGTAACACTAATCCTTTTGAAACGGTCAAATAAATTTGAAAGGCATCACGATAACCTGGTGCCATTTGTAAAACTAGACTCATAACACTACGGTCCAGTTTGCTGATTTTTCGCCAAAATAGATTTTTCAATCGACCTTCTAATGTTTTCTTCATAGCTTCCAATTGTTCCACTAACTCCGCATCAGGCTTATCTTCAAATCTACTCTTTGATTGACAAAGTGCATCAAGTAAATCATTCAGCTTATGGATTAAACGCTCCATCATCCACTTGACATAGCGATTTTCAAACGTATCATAGGTCAATTGTTTTCTCGGCTTTAGCCATTCAAGAGGCATGTATGTTTTTCCTCGAATGGATATTCCTTGCTTTACCTCTACAAATACATGCGCTCTTTGCTGCAAATACTTACGTGTCGTCGCATCCGACTTACTTAGCTGATCTCCACGCACCTTCACATACGTCTGTTCTAACTTATGATGTGGCTGCCCTTCAATCCGAGTAATCGCTTGAACAAATTGCTGAAAGTGCTTGGAAATTAAACGATAAAATTCTGCTCTCGAAGGATTACCATCCAACTTAATCGAAGCACCCAAATACGTTTTCTTAATAAAATGAAAGGCTAGATTATAGATTTCATCATTCACTTCCTCTAGCAAACGCTGATAATCTTTCTTGTAATCAAGCTTCGTCGGAAAAATTTCTAAAGTAACCTCTAGTAATCTATTATTTCCAGAACGAATCTCAAAGCTTGTTAAACCTACTTCATTTTGAAACTGCAAATTGCCCATTAGCATGTTCATTTGAGGTAACTCTATTTCAGATATAGCATTTCGTAGTATAGGATGCTCATGATAAAAGCTTAGCTTCATACCATTTTTCGGCACAATCATCACCTGGTACGTTCCATTTTCGAAAAAAATCGGTCGTACTGCAGTTGATGAGGTTAATGCCATCGATTCCACATCAAACACTTCTACTACGATCTCCTCATCACTATTCACTACAAACTGCATAACATCATGCTGATCCATACTTTGGTATTGTTTCAGCCCTTCATAGCGTTCATGAAACGGTCGTCCTTTAATAACCAGCGAAAAGTCAGGATGATCAATTTTGACAAGCTCAACCTCCTCACGAGATCCAGAAAGAAGTGAAGCCATCGTCTCTTAACCTCCCAATCATTTCAAGAACTTTTGTTGTGCTTTTTGGATAACGGGCATTTTTAATATCTTCAACATTCGCTTCTTGATCATCACTTAGCTTTTTATTCGTAAACAAGCAATAAAGCTCCAACAATACTTTTTCCACACGCGTATCACTGCCAGAAATACGAGGCAAAATCTTTTGGAGTATACAATGGTCGAGTGCTTCCTCATACTTTAATAGTCTGCCTTCCTCATTATATGCTAAGTAGAAGCATATTTCATCACGAACACGATAACCAACATGAGCATTTGTTAGCTGCAAAGCCTTATTTATATCCTCTAATACTTCTGTTGTTTTCTTTACAATTTCTTGCTTCTCAGCATATACATCTTTCAGATGCAAATACTTTGAACGGAATTGATCATCTAGTATGGATTGTGGTTCCATCTCTTCTATATCATCAAGAAAAGATAGATTTGATAATTCCACTCTATTAAACTCAATCGTATTCGCTCGATCGAGTACTTTTTTACTAAATGGATGCGTTGTCTCATCCATATTAACCGTTCCAATGACATACAAATTAGATGGTAGGGTTAAATCAGACTGCCAACCAGTTATTTCTTTCGAAAGCAAAGTAGAAGTAACCATCTTCTCTCCCTGCCACTTTCTACTTTCCATAACACTTAATAGATCGCTAAAGTAATGCTCCACACGAGCTAAATTCATTTCATCTAGTAAAATAAAATGAGGTAAATGCGGCTTGTCCAAAGCGCGTTTAATCACTTTTGTAAGTGGACCTTCTTTAAACTCCCCTTTAATATCAACATACCCTAACAAATCCGATCCATCATTCCAATCGGGACGAACTGGAATTAACGTCAGCTGTCCATTCTTCTCATTTGCTCCTACACTCTCCGCAAACCACTGTACCATCTTCGTTTTACCTGTCCCAGATATGCCTGATAAAATAACGAACGGCTTGGATTTAAGAGATAAGAAAAGATTGATGACTTCTTCTTTGCTATAAAAGAAGCCTTTGCTTTTGATGTAGGAGTGGATGTGGGTTGTTAGATCCGTATAAGTCATATTTTTATTTTCCTTTATTTGATTATTTGGGTTATTACTTTCCACTTTGTAATCTATCAAAATGTTTTTAATCTCATCTGGAAACGCTTCTTTAAATTGATCAAATAACTTTTCTACAAAACCATCAGATACTGTAAAAAAATATCCTTGTTTCACATTACCATTCACATCGAATGGACCAGTCTCTTCTTTACGCCAATCAATTGGTATACGATCCTTATTAATAAACGGATTTAGTGGGAAGTATTTCACCTTTAATAAGTATCCTGCATCCTGCCATTGCTGACTTGTTATCTCAGATGGTTTAACACTAGTAATAGCTTCTTCTTCCACAACCGCAACGGATCTAAGATGCATAGCTGAATAGCAAAATACCAAATCTCCTTTTTTCGCTTTAACTAAATCAACATGATGTGATAATGGACGTCCTTGTTTTGACTGCTGAGGAGCCCAAAGATAACCTCCATCTCTCTCCTGTGCATGTGTTTGCCCTTGGTTTACCCACCAAAATTGAATCGGCTTATTCACTTTCTTCGTAAGAAAATTCATTTCATACACAAATGGCTGATCAGTCATGTAGAATTCGATAAATTCTTCTATTTCAGGTGGAGTAATAAATGCCTTCTTAGAATTCTCGTCCCTATTAGCCAAGATATATTTGTAAGATGTTTGAAACTGTTCTATCAATAATGCTTTCAACTCTTTGTTAGAATCATATCTAATTTGTAATACCGGATGGTCTTTACGTTGTACCATTACTAAAGCTGCTTCATAAGAACGATCTTTATAGATTAATTCTATTTTTTTCTTATCTTGAATTATTGCACTCGTTTGGTTTGCTTCATTAAAATCTTCATAAAAATCCTTAGGTACACTAGTCCCATATTCAAACATAGAAAAATCGATCTTTTTTCTACCAATGATATTTTTTAAATTGTCTGGTTTTGACCAGCTTCTGACTTCTTTGATCATTATATTCACCTAACTCCACTTGTCATCTTTTCTTTGTCTATTATTATACTGTAAAACAAAATTTCTTACATATATACAGTGATAACGACCTATCGATGATTTTAAAAAAGCTAAAATGCTGCCAACAAAAAGAGGCTGGGACATAACTAGCTTCAAATAATGAAAAAGGTGAAATGGAATGTGCTCCATTTCACCTTTTTCTGTCTTTCCATTATAAGGCCGTCTTTCTTCTTGCTTGTTGGCTGTGAATTTTCGTAAATTCACAGCCATTAATGCGAGGCCCATTTCGTTTTCAGCTTTCGATTTTCCTCGTACGGAAAATCGAGTGAAACA
>NZ_CAPG01000021.1:0-78807 GCF_000321185.1 Bacillus sp. AP8 | reverse complement strand
CATTTCCCTCATCATCATTGTGGCTGTGACAAAAAACATCACTTCCCTCATCATAAATGCGATGGCTTTTTCGTCACTAATTCTTGCTGTATTCCAACATGCTTTCCGGATAAACATGGGTGCTGTATTGAACTTTTCCATCTGAGATTGGCAGGTCTAGATGGAAATCTTAATTTCGAGCTATTCCGTAAGAAAGGTTGCTGTGCTGAAATTAAGACTGAATGCGCAGGAGAAATAGAAACAACTATTGGTAGAGTTTGCAATGTGGGAACGGATTTTATAGATGTTATAAAGGATGACCATACAACTGTTACGATTTTAAAAGAAAGAATCAGTCAGATTGTATGGTCAAAGGCTTGTAGTGAGCATTCATGTTATCCACCTTGCGAAAAGAAAGAAGAGGAAAGCAAAGAGGAAGAAAGTAATGAGGAAGATAACAAAGAATAATGAGTGTTTCTTCTAATCCCGCTCTTAAGCAATAAAAAGCATAGTTTAAAAGAGAGTGTCTAATAGATTGTTATTAGCACTCTCCTCATCATAAGATTTCTACAATTTTTCACTAATAAGTTTTTCATTTCTTTGAAAAAATAAAATCGGAGGGAAAGAAGTCATGGGTGACAATCAGTCTCAAAAATTTGGTTTTTCTAGACAACAGATTCTTCCTGAAAACAAACTATATAAAGATATTTTAGGGGAATGCGTTTTGCTAGTCACAGAAAAAGACCAGCTTAATATACTAGGACAAACGTTTCGACCAATCTTTTGTGGAAAAGTAGTTGATGTAACAAATGGGTTTATTACACTATATCCAGTTAATATTAAAATGCACAATGCACCATATTTCACATTTCCTACGCCGCTTAACTTTCCAATGGAGCATATCGCTCATTTTACAATATTTGATTGTAATCAACGCTTACCACTTCAATAAATCTATTTGGAGGTGAATACTATGTCAAACGCAAGACAACGAATAGTCAAAGAGCTCGGCATTTCAAGTGAAAATATGGATATTAACGCCATTCGCCATGCTGTTGTTAGCAGGGAATTTGAGATTAATATTGGAAAAAAAGCTTTAACTCTTTTAGCGCAATATCCCTTTCTTGTCATTGGAGAAATTAAAGAAGTAACCGGTGACTATGTTTTTATTAAAGCAGAGGTTACGAATATTTCGGAACTAGATGGATCACTCTTCCGGATTCATACTGATGATATTGAGGTATTCTTCATCGAAACCAGAGGATATAAGATTCCCGAATTAAAGAAATTCGGAAAGGGTGATTAATATGATTAGACGGTATCATGTTGTTGCCATTCCTATTCGAATTGTTGTCAATAACTTTGGCGATCATGATCCGAATGGAATGATGTATGTATTAAAGGAAAACGAAAATAAGGTCAAAGAACAAGTAGCGTGTAATCCATTTACTCCCGTTGATCTTGTACAACCTCTTATTTTGAGAGCTAATGTAGGAGATGAAATTGAAGTATTGTTCGAAAACCAGCTTCCATTTGGCACATCGATGCACATTCAATTGGCAGAATATAATGTACAAACTTCTGATGGAGCATTTGTAGGTTGTAATGAAGATTCAACAGCACCACCTTGTCCTCCCGGAGGTACACAATGTTATAAATGGGAGGTTTTTGAAGAAGGGATTCATACCTTTACTGATTTAGGAAATACCTTATCTAGTGAACTTGGAAGTAATGTACATGGTTTATTCGGGGCATTGATTGTAGAGCCTAGAGGATCATGTTGGACGGACCCTGTAACAGGAAAAGACATAAATAGCGGACTTTATGCCGATATCCACAATCCTTTTCTTCCATCATTTAGAGAATACGCCTGGATTTTTCACGACGAGATGGAAATTGATGATTTAACTAGGGAAAAACCAATCGATCCTCATACGTTTCAGCCTAGCGCGACTCATGCAGTCAATTATCGTGGCGAACCGATGCGTAATCGTTCAAACTTGATTCATGAAGGAGTTGTATGCCCAGATTGCGAAGGTGAAGAAGTCCATCATGATTCTTGGGTGTTCGGAGACCCTGCAACACCCATTTTACCTGCCTATGTAGGTGATCCAGTAAAAATCCGTTTAATACACGGTGGAACGAAAGAAACGCATGTGTTTCACTATCATGTTCACCAATGGGTGTTTGAAATGAATGATCCAGATTCAATTCTTGTCGATTCTCAAGCCATATCACCACAAGCCTCATATACTGTGTCACCTTTGTATGGAGCTGGAAGCTTACAAGGAGCATTTGGTGATATTATTATCCACTGTCATTTATATCCTCATTTCCATGAAGGCATGTGGGGGATGCAGCGCATTTTCAATACTTTACAGGACGGAAGCCAATGTTATCCTAATGGCGTTCCTATCAAGCCATTACAGCCTTTACCAGATCGACCTTGTCCACCGAAGCCAACACCTGAACGCCCTGGATTTCCTAATTTTATTCCAGGAATTATTGGCTGTAAAGCTCCACGTCCACCTCTTGGTATCGTCGGGGGACGAGAATCAACAATACTTGAAGAAAATCAATTTGCACCAAATGCACGGCCAGGAGCTGTGTTTGTTAATCCATGTATCGAAGGCGTAACCCCTGAACGTGAATTTAACGTAGTAGCTATTCAACTTCCTATCATTTATAACAGGCAAGGGTGGCATGATCCTGAAGGTCGACTATACGTTTTAGCAGAAGATGAAGAAGATGTACTCGCAGGTCGAAAAGAGCCTGAACCACTCGTTCTACTTGCCAATGCTGGGGAATGTATTAGACTGAATTTCACGAATAAATTTCCAGAAACCATTGGAGGTAATGCTTTTCAACTCGTTGATCGCACATACGAAGCAGGAATGCACGTGCATTTTGTAAAGTTCGATCCACTCGTTGCTGACGGGGCTAATGTTGGCTGGAATTATGATACTGGTATCCTACCAGGGCAAACAATCCGTTATCAATGGTTTGCTGATGTCGAACTAAAAGGGACTTTCTGGCACGATCACTTATTTGCCAATTCCCATCAATTACACGGCGTGTTTTCTGGAATTAATATTCAACCGAGAGGATCCAAGTTTTTAGATAATTGTACAGGTAAAAAAATCCGCTCAGGAACACAAGCAATGATCACAAATCCACTCATCCCAGATTATCGAGAATTCACATTATTCGTACACGATTTTGCTCTTCTATTTGATAAAGATGGGTTCCCACTTAATCAACCTCCGAACCCTGGATCGCACGAAGACCCTGGTGTAATGGGAATTAATTATAAAAACGAACCAATCCAATTCCGATTATCTCAACCAGATTGTGATCCAGCGTATGTGTTTAGTTCATATGTTCATGGTGATCCTGTTACACCATTATTGGAAACCTACAACGGGGATCCTGTACGGATTCGTCTATTCCAAGGTGCGCATGAAGAATCGCATATCTTTAATTTACACCGACAACGCTGGAATACAGAACGGCGTGACTTAGATTCGCAACTTACGCAAGCACAACATATGGGCATATCAGAGCATTTCACTCTCGAATTCGCAATGGAGGGTGAAGGTGATTTTGATACACTCTATCATTACGGTAGTATAGATGATATATGGTTAGGAAACTGGGGTATTATTCGCTCTTTTGAAGAAAAAGTAGATCATTTATTACCATTGCCTGATCGTCCAAAGCCTCCAAAACGAAAGAAGCTTTTGCCATGCCCAACTGGTGAAAAACCTCCACGAGCAACAAGTCCCGGAAATCCATGTCCATGCGATGCACCTGTTCGTTGCTATCATGTCGTTGCCTTACAAACAGACATTATTTATAACAAAGATTGCGATCACGACCCATTTGGTATTGTCTTTGCATTAGCAGAAGATGTAGATGCCATCAAGTGCGGTGCTCTAAATCCTGAACCGTTAATACTTCGTGGTAATGTTGGTGAATGCATTGAAGTAACGTTGTGTAATCAACTATGCCCTGACTTTCACAATAAATTGATTCATGGTTATCCACGAGTACCTGTTGAAGCACCATTCCCTCCATCACTACAAATTTCTTTGCATGCACAGTTATTAGCGTATGATGTAAAAGGATCTGACGGTGCGAATGTTGGCTTTAATCCCGAGCAAACGATTGGACCTGGTGAAACGATAACGTATCGATGGTATGTAGATACAGATGTAGGCGCCTGTAATCTTTGGGATATGGCAGATGTCAGAAATCATCGTCATCATGGTGCATTTGGTACATTCATTGCTGAGCATAGAGGTTCTTGCTATCTCGACCCAGTCACAAGACTTCCAACTAATAAAGGAAGCCAGGTGATTATTTCTAATCCGATACTCGGTGAATTTCGTGAATTTGTCTTGCTGATGCATGATGGTGTAAGACTTCTTGATAAAGTGGATAATTTAATCATTGATCCAGAGCCAATTCTCATCTCTCCTGAAGAAGAGGGCTTAGAAGATCCTGAAGATCAAGGGTCACGTGGTTTCAACTATCGTGCTGAGCGATTTAAGAATCGTTTAAAACGTGACAAAAATCTATCTGCTATATTTAGCTCAAAAGTTCATGGTGATCCGTCAACACCAATCTTTTTGGCATATCCAGGAGATCGAACAACCATACGATTTGTATATCCAGCAGACCGTGCGAGAGCACATACTTTTGTCTTGCATGGTCATAAATGGCTAAGTAGCATTCATGACGTAAACTCCCCTGCAACTTCAGTGAAAGGTGAAAATTCAGTTGGAAGTAATGATGATTTCGAATTGTTTTATGGTGCAGGAGGACTTTACAATATACCAGGAGACTATATGTATCGCTCTGGAAATATTCGATGGGACATTGAACTTGGACTATGGGGAATCATGCGTGTTTTAGAACGACTAGATCCATGTTTAGCACCTTTGAAAAAATGTATAGATGGACAAGGAGATGAGTATTATGGATAATCCTCAAAATAATCATACCTTTCAATGTCCTGAGTGTATCACAGGTTCCCTTTCAGATGATCATTTTTGTTCACCATTTCGTTGTCCTGAAAGAATTTCTACACCGTTATTTTCATCACCTAATAGCCCACTGCCACCGGAAAAATTAGCTGAATTGAAAAAATGTATTAAAGCAGCGAATGAAATGCTTTTAACCATTGGAACTAGAAGAGACCCAGCCATGACAAGAAAATTACAACTACGTTTTTTAGCTTTACGTAATGCACTATTAAAGGTGAAAATTGATTGTCATGATACGACTCATGAAATTTTAGGGCAGCTAGAAACCGCAGGAAAAAACTTCATTCAATTAAATGTAGTTGGTTCAAGAACGTTTATCTTATTTGAGCGAATTTGTTCTGTTACTCATGATGCGGAAACGAAAGGTCACGCTCATTTGAGTGAATTAATAGAAATTGACACTTGCGTTCGTCGCGAGCTTCTTCTTAACTTTGGCCCATTTGTTTCAAGAAGACCCGATATAGCTAATCAAATTTTCGGAATCTTACTATATTTACAACTACTAAGTTTCATTGGTTGCCAAGCATTAGTCAAAAAAGATGGTGAAGAGGAACTCATTAAAGGTATATTATGCGAATCAGAAGAAGGTGCTATTCTATTAAAGTCTGATTCCAACGATTGCAAACTTGAAAGAATTAACTTTAATGAAATTTGTTATATCACTCTTAAGAAATAAAGAAAACACTCAAAGTATTAAGCTTTTAAACCACTAGCCAAGCTAGTGGTTTTCATATTGTTTGTACTCGTCACGTTTATTCATTCATTTGTAACAACCGTTTTATTTTCTTATTGCCAACTGCTCCAGAACTAAATACATTTGTATCAGACCAATAAACTTCTCTAAAAGAAACGCCATTTTTTAATTCAATCCCTATAAATATTCGTTCTCCTTCAAATTTTCCTTGTTTATATAAAGATTCATGCTTCTCAAGCTTTAATTTATACCAAGAAGCTAAAAAATCCTCCTTGGTAGTTTGCGAGAAAGCAGATAATCGCCTACCATCTTCTGTACTTTCAATATAAATATTTTTTACTAATCCCTCCAAAGGATATAGTTCTTCAACCGTTTTCGCTTTTTTATTTTCTTCAACTATGTATACCTTATTATCTGCAACTACGGTTAAATTAGTTGGATATCCTTTAAGCTCATATATTGGAGAATCTTCTTCAATAAAAGCTGCATCTCCGTTTTTCATTTTATGATTACTACAAGCACGTTCAGCCATTCTATAAGTAACTTTACCAATCTCATTACCTTTGTTAATTAAGATAGGAAGCTTTTTATCATCTGGGTCAGGAAAATGATATTGATAAACAATGTTATTTATCATAACAGTATCGACCCAATCAATTTGCGCTTCTGGTGGACAAGCTATATTATTACTCATAAAACTACAAGAGGATAATAATAACAACGCCATGATACATAGTGGAACGGATACATATTTTTTTATTTTCATAGTTTCCTCCCCCAAAAAGCTCTCATTATTTCCCAAATAATAACATGAAATTAATCATAATCGTATCATGAATACAAAATTTACTCTCTTAAATCTGTAACAAAAAAATTCAAACTATCCATAGAAGAATCATTTATCAATTTCGACAAAATCACATCAAATTGGTAAAAAATATGTTAGTCTGTTTATATATAGAAAATAGCAAATAAAGGAGGAAATTACTTGAAACGATCTATATTAACAACATTTATTATCGTATCACTATTAACTGTATCTGCTTGCAATAGTACATCTAAAAATGAAAATAATAATTCTAAACCAACACAACAAGAAAAGCCTACAGAAACAAAACCAAATGATGAAAATTCTAGCGAGGAACCTAAAAATGAAAACCCTACTTCATATTCATTCGAAGTAACAGAAAAAAAAGATTTTGAACCAACATTTCACTCTGAATGGAAAGCTTCACCAGATAATTCACTTAAAGCTACATTAGAGGGAAAAGGCGAAGGCTCTGAAGAAGGAGAAGCTGTTCTCGTCTTAAACGATAGTAAAACAAATATATCTAAATTATATAAATTAAAGGATAATCCAAATTCTCAATTTACACCTAAATATATTGAATGGATCGATAATAAACGTATATTTGTCATTATCGGCATGTCTTATGGTATGGTGACTACAGGTGGAGATTTATACGAGTTAAATCTGGAAACGAATACTCTTCAATTGACAATGAACTTGGATGATCCAAAAGAGGAAATGATGTCGATTACCAATAATAAAAACGGAACATTTACCTATAAAAAACATATTTACACAGATGATAATTTTAATGAAGGTTATGAAGAAGAAAAGACAGTTACCGAAAAAGAATTAGTAAAATCAAATTAATCAAAAAATGTTAGAGGCTGTCTCAAAAGTGATGTTCCTCCCTTTTGGGCTCCTCTATGCAAATTTAACAAGGCGATTGATAAAAATCGTTTGTCTTATATGTTCTTCCTATAAAATTAGCGGATATAGGTGTTAAGTGTAGTTCTCTCGCCCAAATGGATAATTGTCCAATATGATGAACTTCATGGGCAATGACGTGGTGCAAAATTTCATCACGAGAATAGGTTTCTTCATCCCAAAGTACTGAAACTAGTTCTTCTTTGGATGCGCTTCTGTATATGCTAAAAGATATTCCGCAATTTCCATTCGATATGTATCTGAAAGCAACTTCACTTTTTCAAGTGTATTATACTCATCAAAAGCAACTTCTAGATCGTCTTTAGATTGAATACCTCGAATCCAACTATATTCAACGTCCACTATATGAAAGAGAGTAAATAATATACTTCCCAATCCCCCATGTCGTTTTCTCATTAACTCTTCAGGGTTTAATTGCTTGCACCAATTAAACCATTCATCCCTAATCTGCCAATTATATTCAAAAAATCGTTTCACTGTTTCCACTCCATTTTCAATCTATTTTATGACAACTCTTCTTTTACAATACGGTAGTTCTTTACAACAGATTTCTGGACATATTATGGAAGATTCACTCTTACTCATCTCTATTTCCCTACAAGATTCAATAAATCCTCCTTACCTCGAACATGTTAAAACAGAAAAAAATGAAAAGAAGACGTCCCAAAAGTGATTAAACTCACTTTTGGGACGTCTTTTTCTCGTAGTGTTCTAATTTTTCACCCTTATACGCCGTTAACCAATGATAGGGTTGAAGCTCCTTCAACGATTTAAAATGCAAGGTTCCATCTTCTGTACTAATAGCTGCTTTAATATCTTCTCCCCAATACATCAAACGTTCTTGACATATACCACAAGGAGTTAATACTTTAAAAGGTGAATGTTCATCATCTCTTGCAACACATAGAGAATGAGTAATTCCTTTGTTATACTTTTGAGCTTCACAAAATGCACCTGTCTCCATACATAAAATTGCACCACCATTTGGACTTTCTAATGCTACACTAATTAGAAAATCATCATCGTCCGTATACATGATAGCAGCTCCACCCCAACCTTGTGGGAATCTTTCTTTCACAAAATCTGTAACTCTCACAAACATTTCTTTTTCGATATTCATTAGTACGTCTCCCAGAAAAATATGACATACAAGTATTATACATTGTATAGGCAATATACTCTTAGCTCTATTTTTACATTTCTTTCGGTACTTTTATCCCTAATAATCTGAGCGATTCTTTTAATACCATGGATACACAATATGCAAAGACTAGCTTTGATTGCTTCGACCCATCCTCTACTAATATTTTTGTATGAGCATAATACTTATTAAACTGTCGAGCTAACGTTAAACTATACTTCGCAATTTGTGATGGATCAGCTTGTTCAAATGATTTTTGTACAACCTTTGGAAACTCGCCTAATAACTGAACTACAGCCCATCCTTCATTACCTAAATGACCAAATTGAATTTCTTGTTCATTAAATTGACCTTTCTCAAGTAAAGACATTATTCGTGCAAACGTATATTGTACATAAGGTCCTGTCTCTCCTTCAAACTTCATCATTTGCTCTAGCGAAAATTCAATATCGTTCAGACGATCATTCTTTAAATCATTAAAAATAACTGCACCAACGCCAACCTGTTGAGCTACTTCATTTTTATTTTCAAGAGTCGGATTCTTTTCATCAATGTTTCGTCTAGCTGTTTCAATTGCCTCAGCTAAAACATCTGCAAGTAAAACTACTTTACCTTTACGTGTTGACATCTTTTTACCGTCTTTTAACATCATTCCAAATGGAACATGCATTAAGTCTTTTGACCAATCATTGCCCATTTTCCCAAGCACTTGAAAAAATTGTTTAAAATGTAACGTTTGCTCATTCCCAACTACATAGAAGGTTTTCTTCGCGTTATATTTCTTTTTACGATATATAGCTGCTGCTAAATCACGAGTCGCATATAACGTAGCTCCGTCTTTTTTTGTAATTAAGCAAGGAGGCATATTTTCAAGTTCCACTACGTATGCCCCATCTGATTCAACTAATAATCCTTTATCCTGTAATTCTTGAACGACCGGCTCCATTTTGTCATTATAATAAGCTTCACCTGAATAAGAATCAAAATGAATACCTAAAAGCTGATAAATTGCTTCAAACTCCATTAAGGATTCATCTCTAAACCACTTCCAAAGTTCGAGTGCTTCACTATTTCCTTCTTCTAGTAACTTAAATGCAGAACGAGCTTGTTCATTTAATGATTCATTATGTTCAGCTTCTTCATGGAATTTCACATAGATTTTTAGCAATTCTTGTATTGGTGATGCCTCAATTGCTCGTTTATCTCCCCATAATTTATAGGCAACTATCAATTTCCCAAACTGAGTTCCCCAATCTCCTAAATGATTTATACGAACAGCATGATAGCCATTCTTCTCAGCAATATTAGCGATTGCATTTCCAATCACTGTTGAGCGCAAGTGTCCCATCGAAAATGGTTTTGCAATATTTGGTGATGAATAATCTATCACAACATTTTCATGCTTCTTTTTCTTACTACCATATTGCCCGTCTTTTTCAATAATCGTTTGCAGAACGGAATGAGTCACAAGGTTTTGATTTAAGAAAATATTAACATAGCCTCCAATAATATTTACTCCTTCAATCCATTCACTTCTAAGAAGATTTCCTAGCTCTTCAGCAATTTGAACAGGTGCTTTTCGAATTTTTTTCGCTAATGTAAAACATGGAAAAGCAATATCTCCTAAATCAGGATTTTTAGGCTTTTCTAATAAAATTTCAACTTCATGGGCTGTTAGTTGATTTTCTAAAGCTGACGATATTAAGTGTGCAATTTGTTCATTAATTTTCATTTTCTTCTCCTCCATTATAGAATCGGACCTTTGTCATTCTGTCCAGATACAGTTAACTAGCCCCTAATTGTCTTGAAAATAAAGGCTGTTTTCTAAAAGGCTATTTTTTTATGTTCAGTGAATAAGAAGAGCATAATAAAGCATTGGAGCGGGAGCAGATGGACAAATGAAACCCCACACCCTTTATTCGCTGAGGAGACTCATCGCCCACCATTCTGGACCGGAATTCACCCCAACCAATATTGACGAATTGTTCATAGGTCAACAATGTCCACGAAAACAGCCAAAATAAAAAAGCTCTCATCTCTAAATCAGAGACGAGAGCTTTTTTTCCCGTGGTACCACTCTAGTTGCCACATATTGTGACCGCTTTCTATTATTAACGAGGTGTCTCCCCGATGTTCTCTACTGTTCGTTCAAGAAATTTCTCCAAAGTGCGTTTCATCCATCTGTCCTGCATTAGGCTCTCACCACCCCTAACTCGCTTTCCATTTCATAATGGACTACTCTCTTTTTCATTGAATTTTACTGTATTTATTTTTAGCCATATTACTTGATAAAGAAAACAATGTCAATATATTATCGAAAAACTGAGCAACTACATCCTATAAAATATATAATATAATAATAAAATCTTTAATTGGAGAGGTATTATGGAGCTTCTGTACGAAACCAAACACCTATAATTAAAAATTTTGAATGAGAAACATTCAGAATAAGTTGTAGAATATTATCTAAGAAATAAATCTCTAATAGAAAGATAAGAGCCTATCAAAAATGATGATTATTATACAAGAGACTAAAACTAGGATTCTACAATGAGGGCTTAGCCCATACTATCTAAATATTTACGGGAAATAGGAAGATCACATACATATAGTTTTACTAAAATGAGAAAATGTAAATATTTTAATAATCTAATAAGAAAAAAGAAAAAGGGGATGATAGTTTGAGAATCGTTGTGGATCATTTAAACAAACCCTAAAGTTCTTCAATTAGTGAATGAACATCTTCATGGGATGGCGATGCATTCTCCAAAAGAGAGCATACACGCTTTAAATATTGAAAAATTGTCGAACTCAGACATCACATTTTGGAGTGCATGGGAGCATAACGAGCTAGTCGGTTGTGGAGCTTTAAAAGAATTGAATTCTGTTCATGGTGAAATTAAATCTATGCGGACATCATCAATGCATTTAAGAAAAGGTGTAGCTAAACGAATCCTTGAACACATTCTTAATGAAGCCTTTCTTCGTGGCTATACTAGAATTAGTCTGGAAACAGGTTCCATGGAAGCCTTTGAACCAGCTAGAAAACTTTATGAAAGTTTTGGTTTTACGCATTGTAAACCATTTTCAAATTATTCAGAGGACCCTAACAGTATATTCATGACAAAACAAATATAATCTGCCTATATAAATTTCTCCTTCTATACAACTCTTCCTATACTACTTATAATGAAGAAAATTGGAAATTTTAGGTGAGAGAAATGACAAAAAAAGTTCTAGCCTCGCTTCTATCTCTGATGATATTATTCGTATTTATATTAATGGAAAAGCCAAGCTCAAAAATGAATCCCAAAAGAAAAGAAACGTCTAATTATAAGATTGTAAATTCTCTCGGACAAACAGATTACATCATTATGAAAAATCTTAATCAATTAGAAAAATACTCCACACTAATAGTTAAGGTTCAATTCACAGGAAAAAGAAACACAATTGATCAGAATGGCG
This sequence comes from Bacillus sp. AP8, assembly GCF_000321185.1. Classification (NCBI taxonomy): domain Bacteria; kingdom Bacillati; phylum Bacillota; class Bacilli; order Caryophanales; family Bacillaceae; genus Bacillus; species Bacillus sp. AP8. Next base: position 66,742 of record NZ_CAPG01000021.1, on the reverse strand, counting down.
TTAGAGCTTCTAAATCACTCGTTCAGATAAAAAAAATTTATAAAGGGAAAGCGAATCGTCGTTCTTTTATTTCAGTGTATGAACCGAGTTATTTTTTTAATAAAACATTCTATAGTCTAGAAGGATATAATGTGATGAACGACAAAGATCATTACTTATTATTTCTTAGACCACTTGATGAAGATAAAACATACGTTATTGTTGGAATGTATCAAGGAAAGTATAACCTAGATTCAAGTAATTCTGTAAAGAAACTAAAAACAGCTACTAAATATAAAGACATTGAAAGTATAGAATATTTCGGAGACAAAATAGAGCTATACCATCAAATGAGAAAAGAGGTCAAGAAAAAATATTTAAAAACAATATTAACCACATGAAGATTTATATAACCTTTATGTGGTTATTTTTCAATCCAAATTCAAGAAAGAATTGGATTAGCTGACTACAGGTATTTGCTTTCCATTTGCCCAATCTTTTATAAAAGATTCTTGGCGTGGATTTAAATTCACTGGCAATTCGTGTCTATTAAAAAATAGATGTTCTTTACTTTCTATACCTTGTTGTATCAGTTCCCCTACAAATTTACTTGCTTTAAAAATGATTTGGACACTAAATACTTTATCTTTATTAGGATATTCTACAAAGCATTTCTCACCTGAATATATTCCAAACAGTTCCAAATCCTCTACCACTAATCCTGTTTCCTCCTTCGTTTCTCTCTTTGCCGTTTGCTCGAAGGTTTCTCCAATCTCCATAACACCTCCTGGAATACACCAATTATCTTCATCGACTCTCCGTTGCAAAAGTATTTTTTCATTGTTTTCTATAATGATGCCACAGCCAACTGTAATAATGGTTTTTTCTCCTATTAGCTCTCTCATTTCTTTAATGTAATTCACGTGTATCTTGGCCTCCGCATAGATCAATTAGCAAACTATAATTAGGTTTTCCTGATATAAAAGTTTACTAAACATTCTATTCTCTTCATTACTTGATAATCCTTTTTGTATGATAAATCATCACTCATGTTTTTAGACATACATTTGCCATTACTTGTTACATGAGTTCAGCTGACATAAATAAAATTAGTCACTCACTCGGTCATGAGAAAATTGAAACGCCAAAGATCTATTTGCAGAAGCATACGGAGGGAGAGTAACATGGCATTCACACATGTGGGAATTTCAAAACTATTCACCGCTTGTATTTATTTAGATTAATTATTTCTTATTAACCACTACTAAAGTTATTTCTTCCTCTTTATTATCCCAATTAATAGAAACCGGAATTTTTAATCTAGTGGATATTTCTCCGCAATTTGAGCACGTTTGAGAAATAGAATCATTTTGATGTTCAAGGTCACCCTCTCCGTCATCAGAAAATATTGGACCATTTTCAATATTATAAGTAAATGTTATAGGTTTATCTTTTTCCTTTCCAATAAATTCGATATCATAATTTACACTTGGTTCAAGTGATTGTGGATTATCTATTTGAGCCACTACCTTCCAATACTCATTTTTCCCTTCTAACAATAATTGGGTAACAATTTTATCATTAAAACACGCTGAAAGAACAGTTACTAACATTAATGACATCAATACTACCTTTATTTTCATTTCACACCTCTTCCTTTAAATACCATTTAGTTTAAAAATATTAATTAGATACTTATTCGAAAATACCTTTATTTATCATGTATATGTCAAAGCTTAAAGGCATGATTCTCGTTTATAATCGAGTACATGCCTTATAGTCCATTAATTGAAGTCTTTATGTAATTTTTACGGAGTGTTCATTTTTATAATTATATAATTGAAACTTTGATAGATTAAGTTCTGTAATGTTAATTTTTGACTCTTTCTAAAAGTAAGGATTCGTCAGTAATTTCCTCAGTTTCAAACAATCACAATAAAAGAAGCTGGACCTCTTGACAAAAAGCCGTCTAGACGGTATTATCACTTCAAAAAAAGACCGTCTAGACGGTTTTAAAGGAATTGAGATAATATGGAATCAAAGGCAATGATGAAAAGAAATCTAATCTTACAATCAGCTAAAGAATTCGTACTGCAAAACTCTTTTAATGATCTAACTCTCGATGCGGTTGCAAAAAAAGCTGGAATTAGTAAAGGTGGGCTATTATATCACTTCCCCAATAAAGAAGCATTACTCGTTGGATTAACAAACTATATCTTTGAAGAATTTGCACATTCATTTAATGATAAAGCTCAAAATGACCCCGTTGAACAAGGAAAATGGTGTCGTGCTTTAATAGAAACTACTAATGAGGATTTAGAAAAAAATGCTGAATTAAATGTAGGAATTATAGCTGCTTCCATGCTACAACCAGAATTAATCAGCAATATGTCTACAAGCTATCAAAATATACAAACTAAAGTGGAACAAGACCTGATTGATCCTATAACTGCAACTATTATACGCTTAGCCATTGATGGCCTCTATTATTCAGAGTTATTTAATATTGCTCCTCTAGATGAACAAATGCGGATAAAAGTAATCCAAAGATTAATACATATGACGAAATAGGAGGCATTCATCATGAATCCATATGTAATTTTGGCAATTGCCATCGTAAGTGAAGTATTCGGAAGCTCTATGTTAAAGCTATCCAACGGATTTAAAAGACTCTTTCCATCAATTGGCGTAATACTTGGAATGAGCATCGCTTTTTATTGCTTATCACAAGCATTGAAAACAATTCCGCTCGGGACAGCTTATGCTATATGGTCTGGAATTGGGACAGCCTTGACCGCCTTAGTCGGTGTTATCGTTTATAAAGAAGTAATCAATTTCAAAAAATGTTTAGGTTTAGCCCTAATCATTGGTGGAGTTGTGGTATTAAAGTTATCAACTGGTGGAGCTCATTAACCGGAAGAGAATCGGAGGTCATAATCATGAAAGGTTATATGTATTTAGCCATTTCTATTATAAGTGAAGTATTCGGCACAACAATGCTTAAATTATCAGAAGGTTTTACCTATCTATTACCCTCTTTGGGAGTAGTAGCTGGCTTTTTCATCGCATTTTTTTGTTTATCACTATGTCTAAAAACTGTTCCGTTGAGCCTAGCCTATGCCATTTGGGCAGGAATAGGAACAGCATTAACCGCATTAATTGGTGTACTTATATGGAATGAACCCTTTAGCTTTGCAACATTAAGTGGCTTACTATTCATTATCGGTGGTGTCGCATTGTTAAACGCTTCAACCACTTCAGATGCCGTTAAAAACGTCGCAAACTAATCGATATTTTTTCTTAGGGTGAATAACACAAAATTGGCTTGGCTGTATCCAAGCCTTTTTCTGTTACTAAAGGTACTATTCTCACAATAATTGCTATTGAAGTACAGCACCTTTATGACCATGTCCTATTTTACAGGGGGTTCTTTCTTATAGTCTTATATTAAGGTACGTTTTTTCTCATTAGCTCTGCAATTTTTTGGTTATCTTGGTCTGATGTCTTTTCTAGCTTTCGAGTTACCAATTGTTGGCGTTTTTTTGAATGATTTTGACTTAATTTCGCCTTTGCTTCTATTTTTGTAATATTAATTTTAAAACCCACAATACCTTTCATCATCCCATGCATAAATCTCTCGTCTAAATCATTCATATCATAAAAGCTATCCGGGCTTTCATATTTTTCTATCATATTCTGAAATGATTGAAAGATCATTTCTTGATCTTCAATAATCTCCATTTTTCCGTATACATGAACAGATACATAGTTCCAAGTTGGTACAGCTTGCATTGTTTCATACCAAGAAGGTGAAATATAACAATGAGGGCAATGAAAAACAGCTAAAATATTTTGCCTACAAGCATCCTTCCATTGTTCATTAGCGCGTGCAAAATGTCCGTATAGTACATGATAATCCTCATCCAATAACAACGGAAGATGAGTAGCATAAGGTTCACCATTATGTTGTGTAAATAATGTTGCAAAGCTATTCTCTTTTATCACATCATATATGAATTCTTTATCTTCAACTTTAAAATGCTTTGGTATATACAATTGGCATCCTCACCCTTTATAGTGTTTTAAGATCTGATTGCTTTTAATCCTATTTCAACGTTATAAGAAATCCGTTCAAACTATCCATAATATTTAATAATAAATGAAAAATCCCACAATACATAGTGTATAGTTGGAGTAATATGCGAAGATAAATTTTTAATGCGTAATTGTATAAAGGAAAGTAAAAATTAGGCAAGAAACAAGGGATGATTACAAAATAACCGAAAATATTATTAAAGCAGCTATTACTAATTATACAAAGAGACGTCAAAAAAGGATTTTAAATTCCTTTTTTGACGCCTCTACGCTTCATATATTGAATCACATATGAAATAAATATCCAATTCAACTAATCCTATAGTATGGCTAATGAGTTATTACATAAAATCCTTTAATGTTTTACTTCTACTAGGATGTCTTAATTTCCTAAGGGCTTTTGCTTCGATTTGACGAATTCGTTCACGAGTAACACCAAATACCTTTCCGACTTCTTCAAGCGTTCTAGTTCTACCATCATCTAATCCAAAACGTAGACGAAGAACATTTTCTTCACGATCTGTTAAAGTATCTAGCACATTTTCTAATTGTTCCTTTAGCATTTCGTATGCTGCGTGTTCAGATGGAGAGGTAGCATCTTGATCTTCTATAAAATCACCTAAATTAGAATCCTCCTCTTCACCAATTGGAGTCTCTAAAGACACTGGTTCTTGTGCAACTTTTTGGACTTCTCGCACTTTTTCTGGTGACAGATCCATTTCTTCTCCTATTTCCTCTGGAGAAGGCTCCCTACCTAAATCCTGATGCAGCTGACGCTGTACACGAATTAATTTATTGATTGTTTCAATCATATGGACTGGGATACGAATCGTTCTCGCTTGATCCGCTATCGAACGAGTAATCGCTTGTCTGATCCACCAAGTAGCATAGGTACTAAATTTAAATCCTTTTCGATAATCGAACTTTTCAGCAGCTTTAATTAATCCCATGTTTCCTTCTTGTATCAAATCAAGAATTGTCATACCGCGTCCCACATAACGCTTCGCAATACTAACAACAAGACGAAGGTTGGCTTCCACTAAATGCTGTTTAGCTTCTAAATCCCCTTCTTCGATCCGCTGAGCTAATTCAATTTCTTTTTCACCAGAAATCAATTCTACATGACCAATTTCCTTATAATACATTCGGACTAAATCCTGTGTATTAACATTTAATTCATGTAAATCTATTTCTTCTTTAACATGTAGTTGTTCATCATCAACATCATCTTCATTCATATCGTCCTTAAAATCAACACCTTGATTACTAATATACTGAACGATATCATCCATTTCTTCTGCATCCAAATCGAAAGCATCAAGCTTTTGACTAACTTCTTCAAAAGTGAGACCTTTATTTTTTTTGCCAAGTTCAATTAATTCTAAAAGCACTTGATTTATTTTTGAATCTAATTCTGAGTTCGTATCCTTAGACTGAATAGATATATTAGCCATTTATAATCCTCCCTTTCAAACCACTATTGATGTTTATGCAATCATTCTTTTTAAAATCCTCTCTACATGGTTAGAAAGTTTATTTTTAATGAGAAGCTTCTTTTAAAAGACTTCTTAAATTCATCTCATACCCATATGATAAAAACTCTTCTTTCGTCATATGAAGCGAGCTAGATAAATATGATCCTTTTGTTGTAACAAGCTTAAATAAAGAATTTAAATTTGAGGATAAAATATATACCGTAGGCATGATATCAACCGATTCGTCCAACACGCCTTCCTCTTTTCCTTCCTTTATCCATAAAGCTAGAATATCATTTATCTTTTTACCTAATTCCAATATACGCTCAACTGCGGGTGTCAGCTTTATGTTCGTACTATTCTGGAATTGTTCAACAGATTGAGCTGATATTGAGCAATGCTCATAATAAAATAACATACACTCACAAATCTTCTCATATCGGCTAATAAACGATGTATTTGACTTAACGGCTTGTTCAATATGTAGAAGATGTTGTTCCAAACCTTCTATAATTAGATAATATAAAATCTCTTCCTTGTTCTCGAAATACTTATAAACCGTTCTTCGGCTATAACCAGCCTTTGAACAAATATCATTTATCGATGTAGCATTGAAACCCCTATCTAAAAATAAATTTTTTGCCTCCTCTGCAATGTTTTTCTGATGTAAGGCAATAATATTATCTTTCATGATATGTATACCCCAATTCTACAAAGTATACTCAAAGTATACTTTGTAAATGTGATTTTTTCAATAATTCTTAACTACATCTTGTTATACCCCTTTTTACTCATCGTTAACAGCAAAGAAAGCTGACAATATAGTTGATTTGATTTTCATCCATTCAAACCAATGAATGACATGTCATATGACTAGACACTGTTCATCTTATAAAATTATATACTTTTATCCTTTATAACTGTTAAATAACTGCTCTATTTTATATAACATTCTTACTACAACTATGTAATGATTTCTATAAATCTCTATGAAATTCCTTCTTACACTACTATTTCTTAAGAGGAAAACACTACCAAATGGTTTAAACAAAGAAAATATTCATTTTCTTCTAAACCTCTACTCCTTTTGGTATATTTAAATTATACGAACAGTAGTAGGATTATCCAATGAAGATTGTAAACATAGAACTTATCCAAATTGATTGGTCTGGTCCATATCAACTAGAAGATCTCAACTCTTTACAAAATGAAGTAACTGATTACTGAATAGACACCCTTTATTGGAATCGTTTAATATATGGAAAAAATGGATTATTGTATATAGGAAAAGGAATTAGACAAACGCCAGGAAAAAAATCCCTCAATAAATATGGAAATACACAAACGACTCGAATAATCATAAAATATACGTGGGCCGATTACATAGAACCCCTACTCCAAGTGATGATTTAGACTTACAAAAAATGCACATGTTATATTGGTGAGACCCTAGATCACTACTCCGAGAGGTTTCAGCTGCTAGATGGACATCAAAGCTAGATGATACTATTTACGTATCTATAAAAATGGATTTTCATTTAAGAAATCAAGATGGATACGTACTTTACTCATGTCTTTTAGGATATGTTTGTAGATATTCACTTAACAACGCTGATTGTGTATAATTTAAAAAACGAACTATCCTGTAACCTGACAGGAAATGGAGGAGAAAAATGTTTATTATCCGATTTTTAATTAGCGGTCTTGCGTTATTAGGAATTGATTATTTGCTTACAGGTATTCACATCGATAACTATGTAACAGCTTTAATCGCTATTTTTATTATTGGTGTCCTGAATATATTTGTGAAACCAATTTTGCATATACTCTCATTACCAATCACCTTATTAACGTTTGGATTATTTTCTTTTATTATCAATGCGCTTATTTTCTTTCTTGCTTCTCAATTCATCAGTGGCTTCACAGTATCATCATTTTGGGGAGCACTAATAGGAAGTATCCTTCTCAGTCTAGTGCAAAGTGCACTTCGAGAAAAAGATTAATTCCTACTTATAATTCAAAAGAGGCGTTCAAAAAGGGCTTTATCACCCCTTTTTGAGCGCCTCTACTCTTTATATAGCTCGTTTTACTTGTTAAAAGTTAATTTTTTACCGTTAGTAAAAATCTAGACTTTCTAGGACGTTTTGTAATTCTAGGAAGTTTACGTGGTTTTTGTATAAATATAGGTACTGTTTGGATTAATTGGTTCTGATAATCTACTTCATACTCTTCTTCTTCATCTACTTCATAGTAAGAGCCTCTCAGTGCTTCTTCCATAAAATAAGATTGAGCGTCAACTGATTTATAGCCATTATCTGTACGTCTCTTATACTGCTTATCTTCTTGAAGTTCTCTCGCTTTGACATTATCGTGTAATTGAACATCTAATACATCATAAATGCGACGTTTAATATCTGGATCATAAATTGGGCAAGCAATTTCTACCCTTTTCTCCATGTTTCTAGTCATAATATCAGCAGAACTTATATATAGCTCCATACTATTTCCTTCGCCAAAGCAATAAACACGAGCATGTTCTAGGAAGCGACCTAAAATACTTATAACTTCAATATTTTCGGTTTTTCCTTTTATTTTTGGCGTTAAACAACAAATGCCACGAACAATCAAGCTGATTTTTACTCCTGCACACGAAGCCTCTGAAAGCTTATTAATTAAATCACGGTCAGTAAGAGAATTCATTTTCATAATGATTCTGCCGCTGTAATTCGCTTGAGCTTTAACAATCTCTTCATCAATCTTTTGCATAATACCAGATTTTAAGCTTGTTGGTGCTACAAGCAAATGTGCATATTGACCATCTAAATTAGAAAGAGACATATTTTTAAAGAAAGTAGCTGCATCATTTCCAATTCGTTTACTTGCTGTTATAAAAGAAAAGTCTGTATACATTTTGGCACTTTTTTCACTATAGTTACCTGTTCCAATCTGCGTTACATATTGAATAACATTATTTTGTATATAAGTAATTAAGCAAATTTTCGAATGAACTTTAAATCCTTCAAATCCATAAATAATCGTACAACCAGCTGCTTCTAGTCTCTCTGCCCACTCAATATTATTTTCTTCATCAAATCGTGCGCGTAATTCAACTAGAACCGTTACTTCCTTATTATTTTCAGCCGCTTCAATTAAGTATTCTACTAGTTTAGAATTCTTTGATAATCGGTATATGGTAATTTTAATAGAAATGACATTTGGATCATATGCCGCTTCCTTTACTAATCTCAAAAATGGTTCCATCTGTTCATATGGATAATGCATCAATAAATCTTTTTTACGTACTTGAATTATCATACTTTCATTTTTAGAAACACAAGCTGGCGGTTGTGGTTCAAATACAGGATAAGATAACTCACGTTCTTGCGAAACCGAAAATTTATCTTGCAGTGAGAATACATAAGACATACATAATGGTGCTTTACTTTTGTATACTTGTTCTTTTTTAATATTTAATCTATCACATAAATATTCGATCAATTTTGGATTCGCATCATTTTGAATTTCTAATCTAACTGGTGCTAGGCGCTTGCGTTTTTTTAATATTTTCTTCATGTGATGGCGATAATCATCATCATCTGCAAATACTTCATCCTCAGGACTTATGTCTGCGTTTCTTGTTACTGCAATGACTACCTTGTCCATAATTTCATAAGTATCAAACACTTTGTTCACATATTCTAAAATAATTTGTTCAAGTAAAATATAACGAACATTATTACCTGGTAAGAAAATCATTTTTGGAAGTGTACTTGGTAAAGGTATAATCCCAAAAGAAGTTTGTTCTTGGTTCCTCATCATTAAAAAGATGTTTAACGACTTATTTAATAAATGTGGAAAAGGATGATGCATATCCACGATTTGTGGTGAAAGAACTGGTAATACATATGTAGAAAAGTACTGCTCAATGAAATTACGATCTTTGATTTCTAAGTCTTTCATATTCATATGATAAATATCATGCGCTTTCATTTGCTTCGTAATATCTGCAAAAACCTTATCTCTATATTTATATTGTGGTGCAACTTCTTTAAAAATGGCTTTTAACTGCTCGTTAATCGTTAAGCCACTTTTTTTATCAATACGATTTCCTTTTAGGAGAGATAAATCGGTTAAACTACCTACTCGAATCATAAAAAACTCATCTAAATTGCTTTCAAAAATAGAGACGAACTTCAATCTCTCATACAATGGATTTCTGAGATCACTGGCTTCCTCTAGTACTCGATTATTAAACTTTAACCACGATAGTTCTCTATTTTCTGTATAACTGAAGTCGTATTTACTTTTTACTTTTGCCATCTAAAGTCCTTCTTTCAATCGATGTATTTACTATCATTTTTAAAATAAATTATACTTTCTGTAATGTAATAATAATTCTATATTACAACTGTAATATAATAATAACCTTATGTTAGATAACAATTATGGTAATTTTTCGAAAGATTTATGAATTCTAACTTTAATGATATAAAGATTGGATGACTAGTACTATATACCCCGTTTTCTTCTCCATACACTTATTTTAATAAAATAGGATAGGAGAACAAAAACTCTAACAAATGACGTCAAGAATACGTATTCTCTAAAGGTTTAGCCAGACTTCAAAGAAGAGAGCCGCTGGTATTATATAAGAAGGGATGTCCTAAAGCTACAGCTTTGTTGGACACCCCCTTGATAAATTATATAGAAATTAGTAAAGCATGAAACAAGAGCTCTTAATAGAAAGAAACGGAACAAACTCCTATTGATTGTTTTCTACCGAAATGATTTGAAATTCTCCCAAATGATTCACTCGAAATAGAACACTAGATGACTCTTCAGAGCCGTACGAAAGACTCTCTAGAGAATGCTCCATTATTGAAATCGAAATCCTATACACCCCTTCAGTCAATACTCTACTTCTCTCATACTCTTTTAAAATAGCTTCTGCCTTCGGGATATTAGGACTATTTTGATAGATATTATAGTAATAATTAAAATTTATGGTACCTGCATACTCTCCATTCTCACTAACTTTATTAAAAGTTAACTTTGGTATAATCTCCTTTGTATCTAACTTCTGACTACTAACAAATTCATACTTAAGATCATTCTTTTGCTTTTCATCTATCCTAACATTTAGATAGTAGGGAATAACCTTACCTTTTATTTCATCATTAGGAAATTCACGTACTAGATGATAGTTATTTATAATCTCATCTGACAATTTTATAACCTCTTTATTCTGCTCTATATATGCTCCTTTAAAAATTTCAAGAAACACATCATCACCAAAAACAGGATCTTTATTAATCTCATATGTATCCCTTTCAATCCAAAGAAAGATTACTGTGTGATAAGGCTTCTTTATTTCTACATACGTTTGATGAGCAATTCCTTCCAACCAATTATTATCAGTTGAAAGTATTTTTATTTCTTCTTTTATTCCATACTCTTTTAAAAAATAGTCTTTTATCGGTTGTTCAAGATCTTCTTTCTTAAAACAAGAACTTAGTAACAACACCACTAATACCAGTAAACATAATTGGACAATTCTCTTGGTATCACTTATTCCTACTCCTCCTAAAAATACAATTTATTCCATTATTGTACTATATCTGTTTTTAGAAATAGACTTTGATTTATATATGTACACAAAAAAGTTCATACAGAGTTTACAGTTACTTCAATAAGGGAAAATTCTATACGCTACAGACAATTCCTTATATAAAGAAAACTATGAATAATACAATAATTAGCCCATTGACTAAAATAGTCAACGAGATTAAACTGACTTTATTGACTACTTTAGTCAATACATAACCAAAAGGGATGCGTTACGATGAACGAAAAGTTTTTAAACTTACCTCAAGAGAAACGAGACAGGATTATAAACGGAGCTATTACGATTTTCGGTAAGCATAGCTATAAAAAGGCAACAACGGACGAAATTATCACACGTGCTGGTATTTCAAAAGGATTACTTTTTCATTATTTTGGCTCTAAGAAGAAACTCTATCTTGATTTATATGAATATTGCTTGGATTACATTGCTGAAAAACTATATATAGCCATGGATGACGAAGAGACTGATTTTTTCGAAATTATTCGTAAAAGTACGATAAACAAACTAAAGATTATTAAGCAATATCCAGCGATTTTCAATTTTGTTATGCAGGCATATTATGAAACTGCACCCGAAGTGGCAGAAGAAATTAACCAGCAAAATGAAAAGTTGTCTCAAGATGCCCTCACTAAAGTATTTAGTAAGGTGGATTTTTCAAAGTTTAAAGACGCTTCGAACTTTGAAAAGATATTAAACACGATAATCTGGTCTTCTAAAGGATTAGTCGATCAAAAGATGGTGCTAGAAGAATTTAACCCTGAACAGATTTGCATAGAATTTGATGCCTACTTACAAATGTATCGTCAGGCATTTTATAAGGAGGAATATTTATGAACAATGTCATTGAAATTAAAGGCTTAACGAAACGTTATGGAAAAGAACGCGGCATTGAAGATATTACGCTCGATATTAAAGAAGGTGAGATATTTGGTTTTATCGGGCCTAACGGAGCAGGAAAATCCACAACTATTCGTACATTACTATCGCTCATTTATCCGACAAGCGGTTCCGCAAAAATTTTCGGAATGGACTGTATTAAATATTCAAGTGAAATAGCTAAAGAAATAGGGTATCTTCCGAGTGAAGTTTTTTATTATGACAATATGAAAGTGAAAGATTTATTGAAATATTCCTCTTCTTTTTACAAGAAAGATTGTACAGCTCGTATAAAACAATTATGCGAGCTATTAGAGCTTGACCAAAATAAAAAAATTGAAGATTTGTCATTTGGTAATCGAAAGAAAGTAGGAATTATCCAGGGGCTTCTCCATAGTCCGAAATTAATCATTTTAGATGAACCTACCGGCGGACTTGATCCATTGATGCAAAATAAATTTTTTGAACTGATAAAAGAAGAAAATAGAAAAGGTGCGACAATTTTCTTTTCTTCTCACATTTTATCAGAGGTTCAAAAGCTTTGTGATCGTGTCGGCTTTATTAAAAATGGAAAGATCATCAAGCTTGAAACGATTGCCGCCTTACGAGAAAACAGCTATAAAAAGGTAAATCTAGAAACAGCTACTCCAATAGATGACAATTTATTTCAACTCGAAGGTGTTACTCAACTTTCGATTAATGGTACCCACGCCTCCTTTATTTTCAAAGGCAATATTAATCATGTAATTTCAGAGATTAGCACCCTATCGCTAGTGAACCTAGATATTACCGAGCCTGATTTAGAAGAAATTTTCTTACACTATTACGATAAAGAATAAGGAGGCCTTACTCATGAATGTTTTAAAATATGAATTAAAGAGCCATTTTAAATCAACCATAAGTTGGGCCATTACTCTTGGAATACTTGGCTTCATTTTTATTGCCATCTTCCCTTCTTATACGAAAGATGTCGACGCACTTCTTGATATTGTTGCCAATTATCCACCAGAAGTATTAAAAGCCTTCGGTTTAGGTAGTGCTAGTATTGTTACTTTTAATGGTTTTTACAGCTTTTGTGTGGTCTATTTAATTTTTGTCGGAGCCATCCAGGCCCTGATTTTCGGAACAGGTGTTATCTCAAAGGAAACGGCTCGTAAAACAAGTGATTTTCTTTTTACAAAACCTATGAATCGAATGCAAATCTTAAGTGAAAAACTATTTTCCGTCTTTATCTGTATTGTACTTACGAACATTGTCTGTGTAACAGCTACTTATTTTGCAGCGATTTCTTTTGTAGATAACATCGATTGGAGTGCATTTTTCTTATTGGCAGGAGCTCTTTTCTTTACGCAGGTCATGTTTCTTTCCTTTGGTTTTTTCATGGGCTGCTGCTTTAGAAAAATTAAATCTCCAGTTACATTGGGTATTGGTGTTGGAGCACTTTTTTTCGCTCTTGAAATGGTAGCCAATATGTACAATGATACTGCTTTAAAATTTCTATCACCTATGAGCTATTTAAATCCGAATTATATTGTAGAGCACCATTCCTATGAAATATCTACGTTTATAACAGGTATGATCTTAACTATGCTTTTTGTTGCTCTTGGTTTCTATTTGTATAAACGAAAAGACATTCATGCATAAAGGAGGGGAATATCATGAGTTTACTTATTCAGGAATGGAAAGCAAATTTTAAGTCATTATGCCTATGGCTAATAGGGATGATGGTATTAATCGGCATCAGTGTTGCAAAATCTGTTGGCTTAACCAATGATAGCGGGCAATCCTTCAATGAATTAATGGAACAAATGCCGAAATCTTTACAAACCTTGTTTGGAGCTGGAATGGTCGACTTAACAAATGTCGTAGGAATTTTTTCGATTATCTTCTTATACGTTGCTGTTATAGCTGCCTTTCATGCATCAAGTATGGGTGCGATGATTTTTTCAAAGGAAGAACGAGATAAAACCTATGAGTTTTTATATGTAAAAGGAATGAAAAGAACTCATATTCTGAGCTACAAGCTTTGTATTGGTTTGATTGATATGATTTTGTTAAATGCACTAACATTCATTTATAGTGTACTTATTGCCAAAGCTGTCACAGATACCAATATATCCGATGACTTCTTACCAATGATGACAGGATTATTATTCATTCAGCTTACTTTTTTCAGTATCGGACTGCTACTATCCTTCCTTACAGAAAGATCGAAAATAGCTAGCAATTTATCCTTTGCCATTGTTATGATTTGCTTATTTATGTCGATTTTCGCAGACTTAAGTGAAAAAGCGGATTTCTTACGATATCTCACACCCTTCAAATATTTTGACGGAAAAACTATTTTGAGAGATGGATTAGAGCCCACCTATATGTTTATATGCTTAGCCATTTCCATCCTTTGCATTGGGGCCTCTTTTATTTTGCATAATCGACGCGATTTAAAGGCATAGATGGGAACTACGAATACTTTCAAATAAAAGGAGTACTTACTTTTCTGTAAGTACTTCTTTTTACATGTGGTAAAATATAACAATAAATTCACTACTGAGGAGGGATCATAATGTTAAAACGGGTAATTATTTTATATCTCATCACTTTATTAGTATTACTTGCTGGCTGTAACAAAAAACCTACAGATAAAGATACGACAATATACTACTCTACTCAAAGTATAGCATTAGAACATTTCATTGAAGAAAACTCCATTAATGGAGTTGAACTTCTTGAAACCAAAAAAGGCGAACAACTACTATTATGTGAAGAAAGCGAAAACATCTTTTTCATTGGCGAAATTATAAAAAATAGTGATGGGTATACTATCGTAAAAGTAACTAGTTCCTTCAGTATGGCTAATACACTTGGAGTGAGTTGGGATTTTTCCACTTCAAAGAAAAATAATTATACAGTATCATTATCGACGGAGGATTATGAAGAAACACCAAATTTCACACCTTTAGAAATAAATGAAGATTACTTTGTTTTTTTAGAAAAAGGACTGAACAAAGGGAAACCTCCATTATTAAATGAGAATGAAATTACTTATATGAAGAAGCTCAGATGATTCGTATTACTCTTTTACAATTACTCTCTTCGTTTGTATTAAATGCTTTTGCACTTGCCTTCCTACTACAAACAACAATAAACAAAGAATAATAATCAATACGATTTTCCAAGGGCTAGTAGTCATAGTGGTTAAGCTTGAGCCTATAATTGAAAGAATACAAAACAAGAAAAAAATCCCTAAACCTGAAGCAAAAGCAAACGTCCTAAAGCTAATTTTATTAATACCTGCTAGAATCGCAATGACAGAATTTAAAAGGACAGGAACAAAACAAAATATCGCAATAAATATGAAACCTTTATTCTCAACCCATTCTGCGTATTTCTTCACCAATTCTTTTTCTCTTAGCTTTCGAAGGAATGTATAATTGCCAAAATAATAAAATGTCCCATACAAAACCCATGTTCCAGTAATGGAACCTACACTCGATAATATCAATCCTTTGATTAATCCAAAAGCCGCTGCATTTGCAACGACAATACCGCAAAGTGGAAGAAACGGTAAAAACGCCTCAATAAACGGTAGAAAAACTGCATTAAGCATCCCAAGACTTTTATATGCTTGCATTGCCGTTTCAATAGTTCCAGATACCGCTAGTAACACTAAATTATCGATGAAAATCTCTCCTTCTTCTTTCCCTAACAATGGTAAGCATAAAAGAGTATAGTATTACTTTTATCTTAGTTTATGTTTCCATGCATTTTTTATAGAAATAGGTTGTTTTTGCAAACTTTGTGGCCTATTAACTTGGATTGAGTATAGATCATCCGACTTTTCTTCCACTGTTTTTTCATCGAACGTATTAAAAAGCAGCAATCTTTTAGATAAAATTCAAGCAAATAAAAGAGGACTATGTCGTAGTCATTACACAGTCCTCTACTTCACATCTTATTTAATTAACATAAAAAAGATATTTTACATTGGCTATCATTATGTGGACAAACGAAAACATCATTAAGAGCAAAATTAAAAACATTTAGCCCTATTCATGTTTAGTTAAATGTTGTGATGTCTTTTAAAGATAAACGAGTCGAACCATAAGCTGGTGCAGCTGCTTTTCCTATAGCGATTAATACAATCGGCATGTAACGATTGGATAAATCGAAAGCTTCTGCAAATTTTTTCTTATCAAAGCCACCCATACATACTGTATCAAGTCCTTTGGCCTTCGCTAGCAACATAAGTTGCATAGAAATCAACCCCGCATCAAATGAAGCAATATTCGAACGTATTTCATATGGAGCATTCGGATACAGTGCTTTTGCATTATTGATTTGTCTTTCCATGTTCACTTCATCGATATTTCCAGCTTCGTAATTACTTTGATAAATTTTATCTATATTATGATACATTTCTGTGTCACCAATTACAGCAATAATGGCGGATGAAGTATCAATTTGTTGTTGATTGAAAGAGAACTCTTTTATTTTCATTTTTGTATTTTGATCTTTGATAATGATAAATCGCCAAGGCTGTAAATTGCTTGAAGAAGGAGCCTCAGTTGCTTCAATTAATATTTCTTCAATCTCCTCTTTTGAAATTTTATATGATGAATCAAATTTTCTAACTGATTTTCTTTCTCGAATAACAGTAGATAAGTCTTGGCTATGTTGTGACATGATAATCCTCCTGAAAAAAATAATGGATAAACATTTTGAACTTACTAAAAGTAAGTTCGAAATCAAGCTTACTATTAGTAAGTTTGTTTGTCAATAAAGAATATGCTAGAATTGATTTATCATAATAATTGGAGATCGTAATATGGGTAAAAATGATTTAATTCAATCAAATTCAAATGAGAAAAACATCTCAATTTGCGTTAATTTTCATAAGACCATAGAATTTATCGGTAAACGATGGATGGGGATTATCATTTATCATCTATTAAGTGGGCCTAAACGATACCATGAATTGTTAGCTGAAATACATGGAATTTCCGATCGGCTATTAGCAGAAAGATTACGAGATTTGGAAAATGAAGGCCTAGTTATCAAAAAGGTATCCAAATCATCTCCGAGAAAAGTGGAATATGAATTAACGGATAGAGGGAAAGAATTAGAAGAAATTATTCAAGCCATTTTAAAATGGGTAAAATTAAATGGGTGCACTACTGACTCCACAAAAGAATAATACAATTGTAAAGTCAAGCAGAAGAAAATCTCGCTTTTTAATTTCCATATGTTATCTACCTAAATACTTTTTTAAAGCGACTACGGAAGTCAACCATTAAAACTTAAACTTTAACCTGATAATTTATGGACTAGTCGGGAAGTTATATTCTTACCAAAGTTAGAGTAAAAAAGAGGTCTGCATTCAATTTCACATTGAATGCAGACCTCTTTTTTATTTACAGACAATCATTCATCCAAAATGATTATAAAAGTAGCTTCATCTTGTGCTGAATTTGAATTATACACCTTTCCATCTGAATATACCTTTTTCCTTCTGTCCAACTTCATTCTTCTTTCTTAAAGTTAGCGACCCGAATTTGATCTTCCGATTTATTAATAATATAACCTACTGATGATCTTTAAGTATAATGAAGGATTCCAATGATGAAAACAAGCAATATCGCTAAAAAGACACATGTAAGAATTATGTTTATTTTCAAATTTCTATCCCTCCATTGATGATATACATTTTATGGAGTATATATATTTGATGGCAAACTTGCCTCCAATCCAGCAAATAATCATTTTATCATTAAAAAGTCAGATAGGCGAAACTATAACTTTTTTATTACATTTATGTAGGTTTTTAAATGTTCATCACTCGCCAAAATTGAAAAGATCTTTTGGATATAATCTGACGATAAAACCTTTTTTTCTTTAAAATTGATTACATAATGTGCTGCAATATCTCTAATATTAGCATTCGTACTACAAAGTAATTTTTCTAGGAATTCTTCTATTATAGGAATATGATTTTCGATGTTTTCTGAAAGATACATATAATTTAAACCAATTATTATCTGGTCTATATCATGTGATGATAACACAGTTACTAGTTTTTCGTTTGTCCACTTGCAATCATTAAAAGTATCTTGTTCTTCTGTAAATTCATCTTCTAGGCATAATCCATCCAAAAATTCATCAAATGAATCAGCTAACTTAATGATCAACAAATCATCACTTTCAATATAAATCACAGGGGGATTTTCTTTTCGTTTTCGATAATCGAAAGCAACCCAAGAATGTCCATCACCTGAAATTAAAACAACATCTTTTGGGAGGTCCCATTCTTCTATTAAATACGCACTATCTAAAATACTATTTTCTTCACCAATACCTAATATATGCTCTACATGAATATGATTTTCCGACCAAGATGTAGGTATATTTGTAGGAAAAGCATTATATGTAATGTAACCTCCATTTTGTTGCTTAAGAAGTTCTGTATAAGAGCTTGGTAATGTTACCTGAAGTTTTTCCTCTGCAAGTTTCACTGACTGAACTGTTAAAGGCGGTAAACCATATTCACCCGCATCTTGATCCCAAATATTTTTCATTTTACTTTTCCCCTTAAAAAAGATTGAAACAACCATTCTACCAAATATTAACACACTCATATATACCCAACAATATTTAATCAAATTCCTCTTACATAGGCATTTTCCTTCTTCCAAAATGTTTAATCCCATTCATATCAAATATAAACAATAAAAAAGAGCGTTTAATAATCTAAACGCCCTTACACTCATTTTTTAGTTTAATCTTTCTTAATTAAAGATTTCTCCACCAGCACAGTTTACAATCGTACCGTTTAACATATTTGCACCAGTAGTCATAGCAAAAATAACTGTGTCAGCAATTTCTTCTGGTGTTGCTGGTATGTTTGGTCCTGTTGAAGCATGAAGTTTTGCGCCTCTTTCACGAGTTAAAGAAGCGGATGCAGCAACTCCAATTGTTGTTTTCATTGTATTAGGTGCTACACCAACTGCACGGATATTTAAGTCTTGATAATCTTGTCCTATTGATTTTGTTAATGCTGCTACACCATGTTTAGTAGCAGAATATAAGCCATTAAATGCTGTTGGTTTGTAGCTATTAGAAGAAGCAATATTCACGATATTACCTCCGCCGTATTCTAACATAACAGGAATGACATATTTCATTCCCATAAACGCACCTTTTAGGTTAACTCCAACTACTCGATCGAAGTCATTAGCTTCATATTCATGAATTAATTTCATTGGAACCATAATTCCAGCATTATTAACGAAATAGTTAATTTGGCCAAATTCTTCTACTGTTTTATCCACATAATTTTTAACATCTTCTTCATTGGCAACATTTGCTTTAATAAAAATCGCTTTTGCACCTGCTTTTTTCACTAAAGATAATGTTTCTAATCCAGCTTCCTCATTAAAATCTACTAGCGCTAAGTCATATCCTTGTTCTGCTAATTTAATAGATACAGAACGACCTAATCCTGTTGCTATCCCAGTAATTAAAACTACTTTGTTTGCCATAATTTCTCCCTCTTTCTTTGTCTAATCTTTCCCATTTACATAGTTTGTAACTTCAATAGTTAAGTTACTTAATTAAATCCCCATAACTATATTAACAAATAATAAATATAGTTTCTTTTGAAAAAAACTGAGTAAGAAATCAACTATTTTGCTTAAAATATAGGAGTAAGAATAAAATTGACATAAAAAAACCCCGCTAACTAAATATTGGTTAACGGGATTTTTCGTATATAAATGTCTTTATTTAATCAAGCTGTACCATGAATAACACCAAGTTTCGTTAAATATTGTCTATACGAAATACTCATACGGTCACAAATCAACGAAAGCTCTACTTGTAAATCTAGTGGTAAGTCTTCTGGTTTTTGATTTTCTACAATCGGTTTATCTTGAGCAAAAATCATATCCTGAAACTCTACTATTTCTTTATCAGATGTTCCAGTATCATAGTTAAAAGATAGGATCCCATATGCTATCGATTTCTCTTCTTCAACTGGTAGAATTGTTAATAGAATAGACATGTGATGACCTAACTCTCTATCAAACTTTTTAAAACGAACTGTTAATGGTCTTAATATTTCGTATGTATAATAAACATACTTAGATTGCCCTGAACCATCTGGATCTGGTTGAAAAATAGCGATTTCATCTGAAAAAAGTGAATCTTCACCTTGGTGCACTTTGTAATCACTGATAACCGCGTGTGTTTGCTCACCTAAGTATCCTTCATGAACAAATGCTAAATGACCTACATCCAAAAAGTTTTCTACGATTCTAGGTGGTTTTGCTTCAACAACCTGTGGTCCCCATAAAACATGATGAAATGATGAATCATTCGCTTCTTTATATTCAAATAGTGATGTATCATTATTTTCTAGATTCACCCAAACAAAACCGTATTTTTCTATACAACCATACTGCTGTCCCTTCGCTTTCAAAGGAATGGATTTCCCTTCTGGTAGCTGTGGAATTTTTGTACATTTACCTTCACCATCAAATTCCCAGCCGTGATAAGGACATACGAGATTGCCATTTTTCACACATCCTAAAGATAATGCTGCTCCACGGTGAACACATAAATCCTTTAAAGCATAAATTCCTTCTTCATTACGAAAAATAACAACTCTTTCTCCCATAATGATGACCTGTAATGGTTTCTCTCCTATATCTTCTGCCTTACATGCCACTATCCAATCACTTCTTAATACTTGATCTTGTATTATCATGATAGTCCTCTCCCCATGAGTTTGTCTGTATCTATTGTATGTGCCAAAAAAATGTATGTCAATTCTAAATACGAACATTATTCTAATTTTTTATAACAATTATTCGATTTTTTATTTTACATATTGTTATTTTTTTTCTATAATTCTAAATATGTTTGCTTAATACGAACTTATACCGTGAAGTTCTAATCGTTCAAAAGCCTAATATATCCAACGATTAGTAGCTGAACAAACTGTTTTTACTAGCGCTTGGTCTCTAACATTATTTATTTGGAGCCTAAGTTGTTAGCATAAGCGGGACAAAAAAGGGATTTTATCATTTGAGGAGGAATTCGCAACATGAAGGAACAAGACCAAAAGTCTGACATCGTAGTAGGGGTCGATGAGAAGATTAGTTTCAAAACATCCATACTATTAGGGATGCAGCATGTATTAGCGATGGATTTATATTTAGCACCAATTATCATAGCAGGATTATTATCCTTAACAACAGAAAATACCACCTTTTTTATTCAAATGTGCTTCTTGGCTGCTGGATTAGCCACTATTATCCAAACGACAATAGGATTGCGTTTACCGGTTGTACAAGGTCCGTCCTACGTACCAATCGGTGCTTTAGCTGCCATTGGGGGTAATCTTGGTATGGGGGCTGTTGTAGGAAGTCTGATTCCTGGTGCTCTTTTAATTGCCGTGTTAGGAAGACCCTTAAAGCTTTTTGCACATATCGTAAAGAAAATCATTCCACCTTCAGTAGCTGGTACGGTTATCGTAATCGTTGGTATCTCACTCATGCCAATTCCATTCAAAGGAATCTATACCGCGCCTGGTTTTGTGGGACATAATGCATTAGTTGCTTTCGTATCTACTACCGTTCTAATCATTTGTATTTTGCTTGGAAAAAAAGGAAAATCTTTCGGTACATTTTTCCGTTTAGTTTCTGTCATTTTAGCGATTATTGCTGGTACAATTACTGCATCTCTTTTTGGTTCAGTGGATTTCTCCCCTGTAAAAGAAGCTGCTTGGTTTTCCCTTCCATCCTTCTTTCCATTTGGGAAACCAGTCTTTGACTTACACGCTATTTTGACTATGGTATTTATTTATATTGTTATTTTAATAGAAACAACAGGTACTTGGTTCGTTGTCTCTACTGTTACAAACGAAGATTTAACAGAAAAAAGATTAAATCGCGCTTCTTTTGGAGAAGGAATTGGTTGCTTCGTAGGTTCGTTATTCGGTGGAACACCAATGACTGGATATTCATCAAATGC
Organism: Bacillus sp. AP8; assembly: GCF_000321185.1. Taxonomy (NCBI): domain Bacteria; kingdom Bacillati; phylum Bacillota; class Bacilli; order Caryophanales; family Bacillaceae; genus Bacillus; species Bacillus sp. AP8. Next base: position 44,662 of record NZ_CAPG01000021.1, on the reverse strand, counting down.
TGGTTTAATTGCAATAACTGGAGTTGCGAGTCGACGAGTTGTTTTAACAGCAGGATTCATACTTGTTGCACTTGGCTTAATTCCTAAGTTATCAACTTTAATTACTTGTATTCCTGGTCCTGTTATTAACGGAATTTTCGGAGTAGTTTGTATTGCCATTGCCATGAATGGTATTAAAGTAATTCAGCATATCACAATTGATGATCGAAATATGATTGTTATGGGGATGCCTATTCTTCTCACAATCGGTACAACGATTTTACCAGCAGAAATATTAAACTCTTTACCAGACTTTTTAAACTATATTTTATCTTCAGGAACGGCTGTTGGCGCTATTGCTGCCGTTGTTCTAAATTTGATTATTCCTAAATCACTTTTTCAAGAAAAATAGCTAGTAAAAGGACAAAATCATCCATCTCGATAGATGATTTTGTCCTTTATTTTGTATTTTGATTCAACTTTATTTAAATTTGGTTCAACTTAAATATAGACTGATTCAACTTTTCACTATTTTGTTTCAACTTCCTAATCTATCAACATTTAAGAAATCCGTTGTTTCCTTATTCGTTTTGGAAATTTGATTGCTTCATTCTCACTGACAAAAGTTGATCCTAATAGCAATGCTCCTCCAAGTAATTGTACAATTGTCATCTGCTCCTGCAATATTAAAATAGAAATCACTAGTGATGTAATCGGGTCTACATAGCTTAATGCAGCTATACTTTGCGCCTTTAATCTCTGCATACTAGAAAAGAACAACAAAAAGCCAATACCTGTGTGAATAATCCCTAATGTCAATATAAAAGGAATAGAAGAAATAGTTACTTCTAAGATGTTAAAACCTTCCGTAATAAATACATAGGGCATGAGTAATATCGCTGCCATACCAAGCTGAATGAAGGTTGTTTCTAGCCCATCCATGCTTTTGATGAATTTATTCAATAACATTAATGAAGCATAAAACGCAGCTGCTATTAACCCATAGCCAATACCGATTAAATCATCTAATCCTGAAGTACTTATTCCGCCATTACCAATTATCATCGACATCCCTAACATAGCAAAGACGATGCAGATCATTTTCTTCGTTGATAGTTTCTCTTTTAAAACAATGGGTGATACAATCAGGACGAATACGGGTGCAAAATAATAACTCAATGCTGCATTAGAAATAGTCGTATGCTTATACGCTTCAAAAAGGAAAATCCAATTTGCTCCCAATGCAATACTGGATAGTACTAGAAACAAAGCATTGGCTTTGACTATTTTCCAAGTGATTCTTTTCTTTAGTATTAGCATTACTGTTAATAAAAATAAGCTACCTATTAAGCTGCGTAATAAAGCTATTTCACTCGAAGATAAATCAATATATCTTACAAAAACACCAATCGTTCCAAAAATGACCATTGATAATATAAATTGAAGTTTAGATTTCATTGTTTACTCCCTCAAATCTGAATAAAATCCTTCAGATTCCTTCTCAGTTATTAGAAAAATGATGAGAAATAAATAGTTGGAGTATACGGTGGTGATGTCGAACGTTGATTCCAATTATTAAATAATGACATAATTGTCCCTCTCCCCCGATGAATTTCTATTAGTTTACAATAATTCGGATAAAAAAACATCTTATTTTATTCTGAAAATTTCCTACAAGTGGATAGGTAGAACTTACCTTTTGTGTTGTTATTGGAACAGATGAACACCTTTGCTATAATAGGGACATTCGCAATATGAAATTATTAAAAAACATTGCTTTAACTCTATACGATATGAAGAAATTAAGATTTTCCCAATAGATTTTCTTCAAGAAAGGTGTATGACATATGAGTGAACAAAAAAATAAGACATTTGGTTATGTACGTGTAGTTGCTGTAAACAAAGGAGAAGTGGTGCATATTTGCCCTAACACATTACACCATCCTGATCCACAAGAACAACTTCGCTTGCAAAATGTTGTAACTGTAGACTTGTTAAATAATTTAATTAATGATGAATCTTATGAAGACTGTCAAGTGCTAGTAGTTTTTCATAATGATGGCGATACATTTACTATTGAACATTCAATGATGATTCAACCAGGTTTTAAAGAATTTTGGCGTAAACGAATCTCTAAAAAAATAGAAGATAATCATAATAGCCTACGTGATGAAATTCATATCCAAGAGCGTATTGATTTATGGGAAAGCACTTATGGTGAGGCATTTACACCAGTAACCCTATAATATAAAAGACCATCAACCTCCTGTTGATGGTCTTTTATCATTCCTTAATGGCAGCTAAAATCGGTGCTAGCTTAGCATAATTCGCTTTAACGCCATCATCCAAATCTAAATGAATTTTCTTACTAGCCATATTTTCTAACATATCTTGAAAATTTTCCAGCTCACGAATTTGCTGTTTATACATAGTTAGCGTCTTCATTATTAACGACAACTCCCTCCCCCTCTTACGACCAATATTTCTATCCAACTCATCCTCCATTAATCGAGCGTCTTTTCTTAGGTTCTTAAGTAACGGTAAAAAATGATTATGGAGAAACGTATTAATTGAATAGGGTGTATACCGATGAAGATAAAGTAAAGTCTGAATTCCTTTTTTAGAGCCGCTTTCAATAAGCCAATAAATCGGACGTCTATTTCTCCCCGCTGTGTCAGAATAATCTCTGCAATGATCCTTAAAAAATTGTTGTTGAAAGTATTGATATATTTTCTCTTCATTTCTTAAGGCTGGAAATCCAGATAATGAATCTGCTATCCATATTATATTTTCAGTTAAGGTTTCTTTCCCAAATATAACGGTTAGGAATTCTTGTAATTTCCCCAATAATTGTTGTTTATCACTAATGGTAAAAAGACCATCTTGAACAGGGATGAATGAGGGATACTTTTTCTCATCAAACAGACCACCTGCATGCACTATACCTTCTATATCTAGAGAATATCGTCCCATTACACATCCGATAAAATAAGATAGAAAATGTTTGATATCCTTTTCTCGCTCTGCTAAACGAAATGGAATCTCTCCTTTAATTTCTTCCATAGGTATTTTTTGTTCGTAATTGTATGATTCAATTAATAAATCATTAATTGCACCTTCTCGCTTCTTTACTTCGTTATACAGAGTTAATCGTTCCTCCCTATATACTTTAAAGGAATCTTCTATACGATTGTTTGCACAATATCTTATAAAAGAATGCTTTTTGAAATTCCAAGATGATTCATAAGAATCCCATTCTTCTTTATAGATTTCTACTAATTCAGAAACGAGGGTGCCAATTTCCTTCTTCTTTTCTATTCCTTTTATCGGTAATAACTCAATGTCTCTTATTTGATAATTCATAGTTGGATTAATGATTTTTAGGAACCGCTGTGTTATTTTTGAATTTAAAATACCTAATAAAGCAAAATAGTTCTCGTCGTCCTGAACAAATAAGCTTGGTCCTGCATCACCAAACAAATTACCTTGAAAACTTGCTCGAAAGCCAATGTGCGATGAACTAATCCTTGACCAAGTAATCGACTTTTGAAAATAGTATGATGAGTCACGTAAACGTGCATTTTGACTTGATTCCAAAATATGTTTACCTTGATTTTTCCATTGTAAAACATAGCTATGATTACCGTAATACTTTCTAAAGCCACCACCTTTATCAATGGGGAACCAGATTGCTTCCTTCATATCGTTCACATTTTTACAATCTGTTTTCATAGTATGAATGTTCACTTCATGCCATAAACGTAAAAATTTATCATCATTTCCTGTTCGTATTCCTGATTTGCATACTCCATAATTCGCAAGAGTCTCAGCTTCTTTCAACATAACTAAATCACGTGAATTGGCCCAATAAGCAATTGTTGATCCATCAAGCTCAAGAAAATGTCGACCATTCACATGATAACGAAAAGAAACGAGAGGAGTATTAATGGCTTCTTTCACATAATTAGCTTGATCACCTTTCTTTTCAGCTAAACGAATGAATACCCCATCCGCTTCTATCTGACATTTTTGAAGTACAAATGTACATACAGGGACAATAGCTTTTTCAAAAGCTGAGTATTGTAATTGTATGAAGCTAGAAATTGTCGCATGCTTCAAGATATGTTCCCTCAACTTTTGATGCGAAACAATGAACATCCAAGTGATTGGAGTCAACATGGAGACAAAACCATTTGCTTTTATTAGCTGCAAGCATTTATACATAAAAGCTGAGTATAAATCTTGTTTATAGTCGGGATAATTTCTATCCATAAACCTACGTAATTCTGGATTATATTTGTTATGATAAGGTGGGTTTGTGACAATGATATGATACTGTTGACTTAACATGTAAGCTTGTTTAATTACAGGAATGATTTTTTGAGTGGTTACATCATTTTGTTGAGTCACGAATTGAAGTAATGGCTGATAAGGGATATTCGGCGATTCTATTAATGAACCAAATTGCTTACCATTTTGAAATGCATTCCATATTAATCTTACTGAATCCATCTCGTCTGAAAATACCTTCCATTCATCTTCGGTTAAAGAGGGTGAATCGATAATTTCGATTACATTCATATCATCTAGCAACTGAAAAGTTGGATCTTTTTCTAATGCTTTCATGAACAATGCAAAAGATGCAATTTGTATCGCTAATCCATCTATATCGCATCCGAATAAATTATTCTTTAAAATACTCTTTGGGATTTCCTTCTTAGCGTATCCTTGCTCAGCGTACATATCATATAGCATATCAAAAGCTACAAGTAAAACATGCCCTGTCCCACAGGCTGGATCGAAAAAGGTAATCTCTTCTACACTAACGGAATCAATAATAGAACGAGGTTGGTTGAAATAATATGACCAATGTAGATGTATTTGATTGTCTGGATGTCCATCATCATATAGCTTTCCTAAACTATTTTGATTCATATAATCCACAATCCAACGAGGTGTATAAAGCTGTGTCACTAGAGGTAAATCTTCTTTCTTTACAGACATATTTTTCAATCCGCTTTTCTCTTTCACCTTATCCTTCATAAAGAACTGATATAGCCAGCCAATTGTTTCGATGCCATTCTTTAGACTATTCGTTACATATTCATTTGTACGAATTCGTTCATACATCTTATCTAGCGATTCTTCTGGCAATAATGTTAACATCCATTCCTTTAACTCAGGAAAAAAATAAGGTATCTTCTTATGAATGGATTGTAATTGCTCCATCATAATTAACTTCCCATTATCCATTTGTATAGAGTGAATTTCCATATATCGAATAGCACAAGCTACAATAAAGCAAGTCACAGAAGTTTTTTCAACAATACTATCAGTCGTACATTCGTGACCTATCATTCTTTGCAAATCATCATTATTATAGAGCTGAATTTCTTTTGTAACAGTTGATTGTATAATAAGACGTTCTCTCCGAGCAAATTTTTCTATATGCTTGTTCAATATTTCATCTCCTATACGTCTATATTAAATTACTAATTCTCCCTAAATTGTCGAAATCCTTTTTACCGTCACTGTCACTAGTAAAATATCAGTAAAAGTCAAACAACAACGAAGGAATAAAAAAGATTCAAGTGAGATACTTGAATCTTTTTTGTATTACTTCGAAACATTCCCAACAACATTCATAACATCCCACGTTCTTGAAAATGGTGGTGCATAACAAAAATCCATCATTCCTAGTTGATCTGTTGTTAGAGCACTATATATAGCCACAGCTAGTGCATCAATTCGAAGAGCAGCTCCTTTTTTGCCAACAAGTTGTGCACCTAAGATTCTTTTTGTTTCGCTTTCATAAATAAGCTTAGCATGAATATCTTCTTGACCAGGATAATAATCCGTTTGGTTTTTATCCGATATAACGGTGGTTTTATATGAAATATTCATTTCTTTAGCTTCTGCTTCACTAATGCCTGTTCGACCAGCCTCATAGTCCATAACCTTTAAACATGCCGAACCAAGAGTACCTTCGAACCTCATTTGGTGACCTACTAAATTCTCTCCTATAATCCTACCAATTTTATTGGCAGTAGTCGCTAATGCAATATAGACATTTTCTTTACGAACTAAATGGTATACACTTGCACAATCACCTGCAGCGTATATGTCTTTAATGGATGTTTCACCATATTCATTAATAACAATAGCACCATTTTTTAGCATCTCGATTCCTGTATCCTTTAAAAATTGGGTGTTCGGGCGAATACCCGTTGCGACAACGACTATATCCGCTTTGTACTCACCCTTTTTAGTTACAACTTTTTTTACATCCTCCTCACCTTCTAAGGCAATTACTTCTTCATTTAGACTTAAATGAATTTGATGAGAAGTTAAACCCTTTTCTATTATTTCAGCCATTTCTTCATCAAAGCTACCGGTTAAAATATGATCGGTTAATTGGATAACCGTTACTTCCTTTCCTAGCTTCTTCATTGCCTCTACAACCTCAAGACCAATATAACCCGCACCCATTATGACGACATGTTGATTCATTTCTTTTAATGCTGCTTCCTTTAAAACTCGACCATCCTCCATCGTTTTTAAAGTAAAAACGTTTCTAAGATCCATTCCATCAATTGGAGGTTTTATAGCTGAAGCTCCAGTTGCAATTAATAAACGATCATATTGATCCTTAAATTCTTCTTTTGTGCGTCTGTTTTTAACTGTAATCTGTTTATTTTTAAGATCAATCTTTGTTACTTCGTGAAATAACTCTATTTCAATACCTGACTCACGAAATTTATCTGTTGTCCGCGCAATCATTCTCTCTTCTTCTTGAAAAAAATCACCAACATAATATGGTAAACCGCATGCACCAAAAGAGACTATATCACTCATTTCATAAACTACAACACTCGCTTCTCTATTCCTTCTTTTTGCTTTAGCTGCAGCACTCATCCCTGCAGCTTCTCCACCAATAATAATAATTCTCATTTTTACAATCCTTTCCGTACGTACTTTTTATATTTCATTGGCATCCTCGTCATTTAAACCTTGATTACTATTATAGAAATCTGTATTCATTTCACCTAACAGCTTTGCTGATACTACACCTGCAGTCATGGAACCAGACACATTTACTACAGTACGTCCCATATCAATTAGCGGCTCAATTGAAATTAATAGTCCTGCTAATCCGACAGGTAAATCTAATGCTGATAACACGATTAATGCAGCAAATGTTGCACCACCCCCAACACCTGCAACTCCAAAGGAAGAAATCGTAACTATTAGCATTACACTCAAAATAAATTGAGGCTCCATTGGATTGATTCCGACTGTTGGGGCAATCATGATTGCTAACATAGACGGATAAATTCCAGCACACCCATTTTGACCAATGGAGGCTCCAAAAGTTGCTGAGAAATTGGCTATACTATCCGCTACACCCATTCCTTTTGTCTGAACTTTAATATTAAGCGGAATTGTTCCCGCACTAGTCCTAGATGTAAAAGCAAAAGTTAATGCAGGTAATGCTTTTTTCACAAATTGAATGGGATTCAATCCCACAAGTGTAATGAACAGCATATCAACGAGTAGCATTGTGCATAAAGCTACATAGGACGCAATAACAAAGGCTGATAAATGAATAATCCCTGCTATGCTTGTTGTAGCTATCGTACTTGTCATTAATGCTAGAATTCCATATGGAGTTAATCGTAGGATTAACGTAACAATACGCATTGTTATCGCATAGATAGCAGCAATTACTTTTTGAAAAATATCAAAATGCTCTGGTTGTTTCCTTTTTATACCCAAAGATGCTATCCCTACAAACACTGAAAAAATAACTACACCTAATGTGGATGTTGGACGTGCTCCAGTCATATCTTCAAATGGATTCGTTGGAATAAAGGCTAAGATTTTTTGCGGGATTGTTGTAGTAGCCGTATCTAGATTACTCTCGAGATCCTGAGCCCTTACTTTTTCCTCTTCTCCTACTTGAATAGACTCTGCATTTAACTGAAATAAATTAGCATAGGTAATTCCAATCCCAGATGCAATGAGCGTGGTAAAAATGAGTATAGCGATAATCAAACCAGTCATCTTTCCTAAACCTTTAGATGATTTCAAATGAATAATAGCTGAAATAATTGAAACCATTACTAGTGGTATAACAATCATTTTTAATAAACGAACATAACCATTTCCTATTATCCCGAACCAATCAGTCGACACCATAATCACATCAGAATTGTTTTTAAAAACAAATTGAATAAGTGCTCCAAAAGCAATACCCATCACTAATCCAGTAAAAACTCGCTTTGGAAAGGAAACATATGATTTTTGCATGCGGTATAAGATGTACACCAGCGCAAGTAAAATCACTATTAACACACATGCACATAAGGTATTCACCAGCGACTCACCTTCACACTAGATAATTTTTCCATTGAAATCAAACACCTTTCACTCCTATTTTTACTTAATAGTTTGACCAAAACTCTCTTTATTAGTTAGAGGTTATCCTTTCAAAGGACACTTCTTTTTATAGTCTGTTTCCTATAAGACCTTTGTTGTTAACATAAATTTGGTGTTAAACCAATAGATAAAAAGTTGTTTGATTGAAGGATAAAGTGAGGGACTCCTAAATCAGAATTCACTATATACTCCTTTCTCGCTCGAAATAGGCAGTCTATTTAAAATATTTTGAATCATTTTATATTTTTGTATTCACAATAGTGTACGTCACACAGTATAATAAAAACAGGAGGAGAATTACGATGAGTGAAAATAAAGAACAAGAGCTGTTAGATAATTTGTTCCAAGAATTACGAAGAGGAACCATTATATTAATTGTTTTAAGCCAATTAGAACAACCTCAGTATGGTTATTCCCTCGTTGTCTTACTAGAAGAAAAAGGTATGGCCGTTGATGCTGGGACACTTTATCCGTTATTACGAAGACTTGAAAAGCAAGAATTGTTAATAAGTAGTTGGGATACGGAAGGCTCTAAACCGCGTAAATACTATCAACTTAGTGAGCTTGGCATAAAAATTTATAACCAATTATGCCTACAGTGGAATGACCTAGCAAATACAATGAATAAATTTATAGGAGGAGTTGATTAGAATGAGTATAGAGATTGTGGATCGATATGTATACGCGGTCGTTAGCAAGTTACCAGTAAAGCAACGTTCTGAAATGGATAAAGAAATCCGTTCTCTAATTGATGATGTGATGGAAAACTATTCAAGCGAAGAATCGGAAGAAAAGCGAGCTGAGAAAGCTCTTTTAGAACTAGGAGATCCAAATACACTTGCAGATCAGTATATTGAAAAAAAACGGTATTTAATTGGCCCTGAAAATTTTCACAATTATTTGTATGTAATGAAAATTGTTTTATACGCTGTATTTATTGGGATAAGTATTGCTTTTGCTATCGATATAGTTTTTGTAAAAGATATCAATTTTTCTAATATGATTGGAGATTATTTCGCTACAATCATTTCTGCTTTATTTCAAGCTGTTGCTTGGGTAACTATTATTTTTGCAATAGCTGATTACAAAGGTGTAAATCTAGGGAATACAATAAAAGCTGGACAACAATGGTCAGTAAAGGACTTAAAGCCTGTTCCACATAAAAAATCAATGATTTCACCTACAGAGGGTATTTTCACTATCGTCTTTTCATCGATTGTGCTTATGGTTTTATACTTTTCACCTGAGATTATTGGAGCTTATATTCTAAATGAAAATGATTCATATACCGTAATTCCGTTTTTAAACAGTAATGTCGTCCAAGATTACAAAATAATTATTATCGCCATTTTCATTCTTTCCATAGCAAAAGAAGCAGCAAAACTAATATACGGCAGATGGGACAAAAATCTTGCCATCATATATACTATTCTTTCAGTTCTATCTACGATTTTATTTTGTTTCTTAATTAGTGTCAAAAACCTATTCAATCAAAGCTTTATGTCCGATTTTTCAAAGCATACAGACCTTCATCTGACGATTGGGACCAATCAATTTATCTCTGTTTTCATAATGATCGTGATTCTCATAACGATTATTGATGTGGTATCCGCTTTATATAAAGGCTTTATTAGAAATCGCTAAAAATTTCGTGAGGCTGTCTCAAAAGTGATATTCCCCACTTTTGGACGCCTCCACGCTTCATATTTTATTCATTTTTTAAATCGCCTTGCTTATACCTATCTAAAAAGTTGATGTAGCGATGATCTTTTCTTATGGACCCATTACCAGCAAAATATTCATAATAAGAGAAGCACAATGGATTTTCATTTAGCTGTTGTTGGATCAAGGAGTTGAATCAATCTACCCTAAAGTTGAACCAAAATCAACAAAATTTAAATCTTATCATCTCTTAAGCGAAAGTGCTCATTCTTTATTAACTTTTCGCAATTTCTGCAATGCATCTCTTCTCCATGACTTGACAGCTGAAATACTCACTCCGTATAGCTCAGCAATTTCAGATAGAGATTTTTGCTCAAGAAAAGTATGAACTACCCAGCGCTTTTGATTATCCGTTAATAATAAACAATACTCATCTATCACTTCTTTTTCCAAGTAGATTTCGGAATATCTCTGACATTCCATGAATTCAAATTGTTCGGGTGACATTCTTTGATTTCTACTTTCCCATTTTGACTCCTTGGTTAGTTCAATAAGCAATCTTCCTCGAATGGTCACAAATGCAAACGTTAAAAAACTAGCTTTTCCTTCTTCATATTTCATATAGGCTTCCCAAAGTGCCTGTAAGCCTACGCTATAATAATGATCGCACTCTTTATAAATTTTCAAAGAATGAATGATTTTATAAATAAGTGGCGAATACTCCTTTGCTACCTTCTCAAAGCTATCCATCTTTCTTCCTATCTGAAAAACGCGCTTCTCATTTATTCCTAGGTAGTTTTACTATAGAAAAAAGAATATGAAATATCGAGAAACACAAAGTAAGTTTACGAGATAGAAATACTTCATTTATACAATTTTCCTAGGAGAAAATAAAAGTTTGCGAACTATTGTCTCGTGAAAAACGGATTATATATATAAATGAGTCACCGCTTGACTTTTTAGATTTTCGTTTAAATGTAAATAATGATGACCAGATTAAGGAAATAATTTTAAGCAATTACTAGCTTCTCAGATAGACATTACGATTAAACAAAAAAGCAAGCCAAACCCATAAAGAATTTAGCTTGCTTCTTATTTTGAATCATCCAAGTGATGAATTAGAGAATATCTAGCATTTTTTATCCCAACAATGCCATCTAATTTATTTTGCTCGATCCATATTTAAATCTACTTCTTCTACTTTAATACTATTTGATGACTCACTAATATCATGAATTCCAGGAATTCTCTTAGGTATTACGGCAAATACGAGGAAGCTAATGATTCCCAAAGCTACGAAGATTAGAGATGTTTTGGAGATGGCCGCTACTCCGTTACCACTTGCTGCAAAGATAGCAAAAGCGGCAAGTGCAAAGGAAGCCCCTACGCGTTGAGCAATGCTTTCGATTACTTGAGCTGTGAATGTAACGACATTCATGCGAGAAGGTGCTGATTTGGATACGATAATCGCTTTTAAGACTGGACCATACACACCAGATCCGATCCCAATTAAGGCCATCGCGATAAACAAATAGACGGAAGCTGTGCTTTTATTCACCAAAGTTAACATGATGATTCCTACCATGAAAAGGCCTACACCACTCGTTAACATTTGACGAGCTGTATATTTTTTCATCCATTTTCCCGCATATATAGCAGCAAGTGCCGCCCCTAGAAAGGTTGTTGATTGAATCAAACCAACAAGTGTACCAGGCTTTCCTTGGATATTCTGAATAAAGAAGGTTAATAAATACATACAGCCTGAGTAACCTATTCCAAGTAAAATGGCAATTAATGAAGGTGCCCAGAAATTTCGATGAGTGGCATATTCGATGTCAATCAATGGCTGCTTCTGTTTCTTTTCAACCATAATAAGAATGATTAAACTAACAACAAAAATCACTAATGATGGAATCCATTTCCCTGAAGAAATACCTTGCGTACTAATAAAAGTTGGAATGGTTAATAAGCCAATGAGAGCAATAAAAACAAAAACAACACCTAAAAAGTCAAAGCTACGTCGTTCTTCCGACTGAATAGCCGTTACCCCTACACTAAAAAGGACAAGGGAGATCAACCCGAATAACGCTGTAAGCCAAAATGTAGAAGCCCATCCAAGCGTATCAACGAATACACCACTTATTAAAGGACCGAAAAGTGCACCACCAGTTGAAAAAAAGATAAATATACCAATGTACTTACCACGGTTTTCACCAACGAATAGCCTTCCTGCATACGCAACTCCAGTAGGAGAAACAGCTGCACCAGACAAACCTTTGAAAAATAGACCTATTACTAATATCCAAAAAGTAGGTGCTAATACAACTAAAAGCGATCCGATAATCATAAAAACAGCTCCGACAATGAGCACCATTTTTTGACTGTATGAATCACCTAACCAACCTAATAATGGCTGAAATACCGTTAGTCCCAAAGCAAGACCCAACTGCATCCAAACAGCATAGCCTGCATCTAAATGGAAGTTAGCTAACATATGGGGATACGCTGGTAGATGTGTAGCTAAACTGATCATTGTAAAAAATACACCAAAACATAAAAAGTAGAAGGCACGTTGACTCGCTTTCTCTTTCAATTCCATTTTCTCGACCAAAGTTACACCCCCTCATTTTCTAAAAACTCACTTAATCTTCATAACTCTCATTTCTTGCAGTGCTTTTTGGATAGTAACATGCAGCATCTTGCCATGTAATCTTACAACATTAGCATTAACCAATTTCAATATAGCAAGTCTTTTCTCGTGTATAATCGAGAATCGAATCTGTACCAAAGCCACTGTCCTTATGACCGCCAAAAGGTAACTCTGTTCCTACAACCCGATACGTATTAACCCAAACATTTCCGGATTCAATTGACCGAATCATCCGATGCGCTCGTTCTAGGTTCGAAGTCCAAACTCCTGCACCTAAACCATAGGCTGTATCATTGGCAATAGTTAGTGCTTCTTCTTCTGTATCAAATGGAATGACCACCGCTACTGGTCCAAAAATTTCTTCTTGGCATACACGTAAGTTATTACTATCTATTTGTAATAAGGTCGGTTCAACCCAATATCCATCAGCTAGCTCTTTTTGATTAGGCAACAATTCCGCTCCGCCATACCGACCACCGATAATTACTTCGCCACCTTCTTTTTTCCCAAGCTCAATATACGAGCAGACCTTTTTGTATTGCATTTCATTGGCAACAGGTCCCATCGCTGTTTGTATATCCATTGTGTCTCCTAATTGAATATGCTTTACGATTTCTTCTTTCATCAGAGCAATCATTTCATCAAATATGGAGCGTTGCACTAAAATGCGTGAGCCACCAACACAAATTTGTCCTGCATTTCCACTAAAAATCCCATTCAATGTTACTCCGTTGGCTGCTTTTACTAAATCTGCATCCGCAAAAACAATATTTGGCGATTTGCCACCAAGCTCAAGAATCATTGATTTAGGCTTTTGAGAGGTAGATTGAGCAATCGATTTCGCCGTATTTCCTGAACCTGTTAAACTCACTTTATTCACTTTTGGATGACGAACTAGTGCATCTCCTACTTCAGCACCTGTACCTGAAATAACATTCAATACACCCGGTGGTAAAATACTCTGGATGATTTCGCCATAACGTAAAGGACCAGCTGAAGCTAGCTCAGACGGCTTAATTATGACTGTATTTCCTCCTGCAAGTGCATAAGCTGCCTTTACCGTAAACGTCCATAAAGCCGAATTCCACGGTATGATTCCTACTACGACCCCATAAGGTTCCCGAATGGTATAGCCTACTGTTTTCGAGCCAAGTTGAACGGTTTCTCCTTTACATCCCTTAGTGGCAGCTGCTGCTGCATCATACCAAAGACCGGCTAAAACAGGAATAAGTCCATATTTTGTTTCACGAATAACCCAACCATTATCCTTTGTTTCTAGTTCAGCTAATTCTTCTCCATATTGTGTAATTAAGTCACCAATTCGTCTTAAATAATCGCCTCTCACCACTGCTGAAAGGGAAGACCATCCTAGAAGAGCGTTTCTCGCTGCTGTTACTGTTACTTCAGCATCTTCAGCTGTACTACAAGGAATTGTCGCCCAAACCTTACCAGTTGCCGGATTATAGCTATCCATTTTCTCACCTGAGGATGATGGTACTAACTTTCCATTGATTACATTTTGGTAGTCTCTTACAAGATTGACCGTTTTCATTTTTCCTCAACCTTTCTAATTTCAGATTGTTAGTTATTACCTAAAAAGAAGTTCAACCTCGATGTGCAAGCGTATACATTTCAGGATTTTAACTAATAGAAGATGTTTGATATGATGAGGAAATCCCTCATCATATCATTCTTTCACGGACTTTTACCAGCCTAGTGCAACGGCTGCTTGTTCATAGTATTGTTGCGTGCTTCCAAGATAGTTTTCATAGAAACGAGCTCGTTTCACATATAGATGGCAATCAATTTCTTCAGTAAAACCAATCCCTCCATGGACCTGAATATTATGTGAAGCAACTTTAATATACGCTTCTGTAGCAAAAAGTCTCGCGCTTGCAATAGCCTCTACTTTATCGGGTGCATTACTTTCAATCGCCCAGTTAGCATAATATGCTAACGAACGAGCTGTTTCTAAATCCATTTTCATATCTACAATACGATGCTTGATTGCTTGAAATCTCCCGATTGGCTGACCAAATTGTTCACGAATCTTGGCATATTCAACCGCGGTATCAACGATTTTTTCCATACCTCCGACAATTGTTGAACAGAGAGCGGCATTAAAGGATAATAATCCTTCTTGAAGGATATCCCATCCATGATCAATAGCACCTAATACTTGATTACTTGATACTTGAACATTATCGAATGTTACTTCGGCTAATAATCGAGTTTCATCAATATTTTTTTGTTCTTTCATCTGGAGATTATCTTCTGCACGATCAATTATCACTAATGAAATACCCTCTTGATCTTTACCTTCACTTGTACGGACTAAAACAAGTAGGCTGTCAGCTATTTCTGCTTCAGGTACTAACGTTTTCACACCAGAAAGTGTCATAACATCTCCTTGAAGCGTCCCTGATAACCTAACATTTGATGGCTTATAGTTACCATCTGGCTCCAACCAAGCCAATGTAAATGTGTGATTACCAGTAGCAATTGCCGTTAAATATTTGTCTTTTTGCTCTTCACTACCGAATTTTTCTAACAATGGTACAGCTAAGGCATTTGTTTCTAAAAATAATCCCGGCACTAATGCACGTCCTAACTCTTCCGTAATAGGAACTAAATCTAATTGACCTAATCCCATACCACCATGTTCTTCCGATACATTTACACTTGAACATCCAAGTTCAGCTAATCCAGAATATAGTGGCTTAAAGGAACGAGTATTACCTTCAGTAAATTCACGTGCTACTTTTGTTTGCCCCATATCATCTAAATATTTGCGTACATAGTTTCGAAACATTTCTTGTTCTTGATTTAAAGAAAAATCCACGCTATCCACCCCCTACATGATTTAAAAAAGCTGTATCATTTGGAAACCAGGTTCCCGTCCAAGGACGTTCTTTCTCAACGTCCCATGTCCTTTGGTAACCCTAAAATTCTTTCCGCAATTGTATTTTTTTGTATTTCACTAGTACCCCCACCAATTGTTTGTCCAAAAGAATACAAATAATTATCCTGCCAATAAGAGCGATCAGCTATGGCATCTTCTTTCCACAATACGCCCCTATGTCCTTGGATTGAAACAGAATGAGAGAACAGCTCCTTCGTTAGTTCACTCACCATTAGTTTATCCATCGAGCTTTCTGCCCCAGGGTGACCATTTTTTAATTGCTTTGTTAAATTTCGATAATAGTTTAGTAGCGAACCTCTTGAACGCGCATAGAGGTCTACCATTGTTTTACGAACAAATGGGTTCTGAATTAATGGTTCATCATCATCGCTTAATTCCTTAGCTAAAGCAACTAAATCATTGAATTGTTGCTCTAGCGTAAACACTTGACCACCAATTCCTGTTCTTTCATGCATTAGTAAGGCAATAATTACTTTCCAACCTTCATCAACTTCTCCAATAATCTCCGCATCATATGCTACTGCATCATTTAAATAAACTTCATTAAAGTCATGTTGACCATCCATTTGAATGATAGGGCGAGTTTCAATACCTGGCTGGTGCATATCAAGAAGGAAAACAGTAATTCCTTTATGTTTCTTTTCTAATCGACTAGTTCTCGTAATCAAAAAGCAACGATCGGCTACATGTCCAAAGCTCGTCCAAACCTTTTGCCCATTAATAATCCAACGATCTCCATCTTTAACAGCGGTTGTTTGGATAGCTGCTACATCTGATCCTGCATTTGGTTCTGAATAACCTTGACACCATACCTCTTCACCAGTAATGATTTTATGAATATATTTTTCTCGTTGTTCTGGCGTCCCAATTTGCATCAATGTTGGTGCAACCATATGAATACCAACATAATTGATAAGTGCTGGAGCTTTTACTCGTACCATTTCTTGTTGATATACGATTTCTTCCATTAGTGTGGCATTACGACCACCATATTCTTTAGGCCAAGCAATCGCTGCCCAGCCACCTTCATATAATTTCCTTTGCCAATCACGTAAGAACCGTTCATATTCTTTCGTCTCTTTATCTAATTGAAATTCCCCCTCTAGCCAACCATCTGGTAGATTTTCCTCTAGCCATGATCTTAGCTCTTGGCGAAATTTTTCTTCTTTCTTTGAAAATGAAAAATCCATCGTACTCATTCCTCCTTGTTAAGAAAAGCTTAAGCCTCTTGAAATACAGAATATCGAATAATTTTATTCAACCAATTGCAAACGACAAGGCGATTAAGCTTAACAATTTTCTAGATTTAGATTTTCATACTATATTGATAAATAATTTGATAGAAAATTTCTGATGCAATAATTTTCCAGCATACTGTTTTATGCTTGAATCCATTGTGGTAGAGCACGATCTTCAGTGATATCCTGCCAAATCATTTTTACAGGCATTCCAACCTGTAATTCCTGTGGGGAACACTCTAATACATTTCCAATAATCTTAACTTCAGGAAGATTATCTAACTGAACTACTGCAATAATTGTTGGTAAATCGTCTTGAAATCCCGGCAAGAAAGGACGGTAAGATACAACATACGAGTATAGAGTTCCTTTAATATCACTACCTTGACTTTCCCAGCTTAGTTCGGTAGAACCACATTTCGCACAAGCTGGACCTGGTGGATGATTGTACGATTGACATGTTTCACATTTTTGTAGGACTAGCTCATGACGATCAGCTGCATCCCAATATGGTTGATTATCTGGTGTTTTTACCGGAATTGGTTTTTGATAACTCATGAATTTCCCTCCTAGTTTCTTAAAATCATTGCACCAGCGATGTCAGGGCCTGCCCAACCAGTACAAATGCCGATTTCACAATTTTCCACTTGACGATTAGTTCCTTTATATTCGTGGCGTACTTGACGGACGATTTCAAGAACATTGTTCATACCATGTGTATAACCTTCTGATAGCATTCCACCTGCGGTATTTGTAGGCAGCTTTCCTCCCATTTTCAAATTACCAGCCGCTACAAAATCACCAACCTCACCACGTTTTGCGAATCCGTATGCTTCTAATTGACGAAGCACTACCCAACTAAAACAGTCATATATGGATGCTACTTGAATATCTTCCGGTTGTACTCCTGCTTTTTTATAAAGTGAAGGGGCTACCAAATCGGATGCTACTTCATCTAAATTCGTCCAATAATGGGCATGTGATACACATCTTCTAGCTTCAATTCCCATAATATAAACAGGCTTCGATTTACAATCCTTTGCTTTTTCAGCAGAAGTTACAATGATTGCATTCGCTTCGTCAGATTCTAAACAAAAATCATGACGGTTGAATGGATAACTTAATGAAGGTGTACTTAAGTACTCTTCCATCGTTAATGGTTTACCCTGAAAGAATGCCTTTGGATTACGCTGTGCATGCTCATAAAAGCTAACACATACATGACCTAAATGCTCCTGTGTAATACCTGTTTGTTGCATATGACGAGTAGCAAATAATCCGAACCATTGACCAGGTCCACCAGCTCCATAAGGAATGAAAAAGCTTCCTCCATCCATTGCTGTTTGAAGCATATTTACATCCCAGCCGCCTCCACCCATGCGAACACCTGAGCGACCATTCATCGAACGATAGATAAGAACGGTATTTACTTGACCAGTTTCAATTAAACCTATAGCATCTGCAATCAACATTTCTGTACTACTTCCGCCACCTAAAATATCTTTGACATATTTAGGTTGAACTCCCAAATATGTTGCTAATTGATGTGACGTACAAGAATCATTTTCACAATAGCTCATAAAGCCATCAATTTCTTTCGCTTCTATACCTGCATCCTTTATGGCAGCTCTTGCAGCGTCTAGTGCTAAATGTAAAGGTGTTGTACCTGAATTTTTTGAACGTTCACTTTCTCCTACACCGACAATGGCATAGCGGTCTTTAATAGTAGCCATGTTGTCATCCTCCTTCATTCTTTTTGTTAGGTTGTCATACCATTCATTGTAGATAATGGATTTAATCCATTCGCTTCGTGCTTAGTGAATGCCAACACGCCCCACTTCGGAGTGTCGGCTTTCTCTCTTTTTCCTCATGAGTGTCACGGATTTCCTCCTATTTATTTCTTGTTAAAAAACTTGTAAGGTTGCTTCTCCAACTCCTACAACTTTTCCAGGTGCTTTTTCTGCTATAAGCTCTAAATCAACCAATTGCTTGTTTTTATCTTCATATATTTTTTTCACAACTGCTGAACAAGTAATTTCATCACCTGGTCGCGTTATAGCGCCAAATCTCATTTTAAAATTAGTAAGAGTCGCTGAATCAGCTGCTAACTCCATCACGTATTGTCCTAAAAAGCCCATGACGAGCATTCCATGAGCAATCACTCCTGGCATTCCAATACTTTGTGCAAATGCATCATCTGTATGTAAAGGGTTGAAATCTCCTGAAGCACCTGCATATTTCACAAGTTGAACCTTCGTAACTGCTTGCTTTACAAGTGGATCAAGCGTTTGTCCAACTTGTAAGTTTTCATACTGTAGCATGTTACTTCCTCCTCTTTCTTGTAATAATCAGAGTTGAATGAAGAAAGTCGCCTTCATTCAACTCTCTGATTATGATTTGCTGCTTGTCAATGTACGGTAAATAATATTAGTACGACTAATGACCACTAGTTCTCCCGCTTCATCTTTCATTTCTGTATCAATTACTAAAAATTGCATAGGACCATTTTTTCCTTCTTTCTCATACACATCAGTCACTTTCATTTGGCAATACAATTTATCCCCCGGACGAATTGGTCGGTTATAAATGAACTCCTGCTCTCCGTGAAGCATACGACTATAATCGAGTGGAAGATTTATTCCTTGATCCCTATCCGCACCTATAGCAACTGGATAACTTGGTGGTGCAATGATACCTCCATACATCGTCGACTTTGCGTACTCTTCATCTACATACAAAGGATTATGATCACCAATCGCTTCTGCAAATTGACGAATATGTCTTTTTTCTACCTCAAAAACAAATTGTGGACCACTTAAGCCAATTAAACTTTTATCTAACTCCATGTCCTTACCCCCTCACTGCTGACTTTTCTGTGTTATCACTACTCACAACTAGCATCGCATCTGCTGCTTTTACACCTTCCTCATAAACGAGTAAAGGGTTTATATCTAATTCCTCAATTACAGCTTCATTTTCTATAACAAGTGATGAAACCTTTAAGAGCACGTCAATTACTGCTTCTATATCAGCATGTTCTTTCCCACGTGCCCCTTTTAGGAGAGATTTCCCTTTGATTTCCTCAATCATATCAACTGCATCAGTTCGTGATAATGGTGCCACCCTAAATGAAATATCCTTAAAGACTTCAACAAATATACCTCCTAAACCAAACATAACGACCGGACCAAAAACTGGATCCTTCGTTGCACCAATAATAACTTCTATTCCTTCTGGTAACATTTCCTGAACAGAAATACCATTTATCTTCGCATTTGGCTTATAATTTGTTGCATTACGATGAATTTCAGTAAACGCTTCCATTACCTCGCGTTCGTTTTGAACGTTTAATCGAATGGCATTTGCCTCCGTTTTATGAGTTATATCAGCTGAATCTACTTTCAAAACAACAGGATAGCCTATCGAATTAGCAAAATGAATAGCTTCTTCTGCTGTTGTTGCAATAGTACGTCTCGTTGTCGGAATACCGTAACGTTCTAGTATGTCGCTAGCTTGCGCTTCACTTAATGTCGTTCCTGGTTGAAGAGAAAGATGTATACGTTTCTGAGATGAGGATTCTAGATGATTTTGGAGATTTCTTTGTTGGTGTTTTTTATAACTTTCGCTATATTCCACAAGCTTCGCTAAACCTTTGATTGGATTTAAATCACCTGGAATAACAGGAATGCCATTTTCCTCAAGTGCTTGTTTCCCTTTTGGAACAGACATTCCTTCTAATGGGAATGTAGTAATAAACACGAATTTATCGGAGTTCTTACAGATGTCGATAAACTCTTGTAAATACGGATTATCTGCATCCCAGTCTAGTGGAAATTCTGTTAGAATAATGTTATGAACATCAGGATCTGATACGAGTGCACGAAGAGGTGCAATATACAATTCAGGGTTCGTAACAGACGCGGCTGCAGTTAAATCAATCGGATTCGTGGCACTCGCAAAGGACGGTATATGCTTTTTAATTTCTACTTTTGTCGCTTCACATAAAGGAATAATGTTTAAACCTAACCCTTCACAGCGATCAGCTTCATTTATTCCTCGTCCTCCGGAGCTTGTAATCAATACCGTATTTTTTCCTTCTGGTAATTTATTGGACAGGAATAACTTTGAAAAAGTAATAATATCATCATAATCATCGACTCTTACAATCCCTGTTTGTTTAAAAAATGCATCGTAAACCATATCCGAACCCGCAAGTGATCCAGTATGAGAAGCAGCCGCTCTACTACCAGCAGAGCTGCGACCTGTTTTCATTAAAACAATTGGCTTTTTACGATTTAGCGCCTCACCTGCTAGACGACGAAGTTTTTTTACATTTTTAGCCCCTTCTAAATAACCTGTAATGACTTTTGTTTTTGGATCATGAATCATATATTCCACAACATCCGAAAATTCTGTTTCCATTTCATTCCCTACACTAGCAAAATAATTAAAACTTAATCCTTTTTGGGCAGCCGCCATATAGGTTAAAACACCAAAAGCACCACTTTGTGAAACATAGCCTACTGCTTTTTCTTCATGTAATGGTACGGCTAAAATAGCTGGTGAAAAAGTTCCTATCATGCCATTTGTCGTATTAACTAGACCTACACAGTTTGGTCCTATTATACGTATACCACTTACTTCCGCTAACTCAGCTAATTGCTTTTGCAGCTTCACACCTTCCTCACCAATTTCTGAAAAGCCAGATGCAAATATAATCGCCGCTTTTACATTTTTCTTTGCACACTCTTTAAGACTATCCTGAATTTGTTCAGCACTTACGCAAAAAATTGCCAAATCTACTTCTTCAGGTACAGCTGTTATGACAGGATAGCAAGTAAGTCCTTCTATTTCACTCGCTTTGGGGTTAATCGGATAAATAGCTCCAGCAAACCCTCCATCTAAAAGCGCTTTCAATTGTATGTACCCAATTTTGTATGGATTCGTAGAGGCTCCAAGTACTGCAACAGATTTTGGATTAAACAATGGTTCAAGAGTTTCATAAGTTTTCATTTCATTATTCATCATTTCACCTCGGTTTCGAATTAAAGAAAAACAATAGATTATGTTCAGTATTGTATCGGAGGGTATTTTAAATTGGAGAAAAAAAGTACATATAAAATCATTTAATTATTAGAGAGTAAAAAATAAAAAAAACAAAGAAAAACCCAATCATAGCAAGGATTGAAAAGTTCTTATTTTATTTTTTGTTTATCATAACCACGACATACCTACACAATAGCCACGACTTATGGGAAAGATGGCAGCACGAATGTTTTGTTAGATGCATCAAAACGAAGATTGAAAACAATTTGAGTATCAGACGCAATATCTTCAAGATCGATAGAACAAGTGGGCAAACACCTTTTCAGCTAAAGTCGCTACATCCTGTACGCCTCCGACCAGTATAAGCCAATCCGACTCTTTGACTTCAAATTGGCTTGTAAACTTGTGGGCTAGACGCTGAAAGAAAAGTATAGATTTTTTTCTAAACAAACAAAAAGCTGTTAGCACTTAGTACCGACAGCTCCGCTTCATTCATATAATTCTTTATCCTTTTTTAAGACATAATATTTTCTCCAATATGACACGAGCAAAGTAAACAATAGAATAAATACCGCTAAATTTAGCAAAGAAAAATAAATCAATGTGGATAACATCCCACTATTCAGACCATTTACGATGTTTATTAAAGCCAACAGCAAATTCAAACCAGCTAATATTCCAACAAACGACATCACTTTCTTATAATATCCCATAAGTATACTTACTTTAGAAAACAGCTCGAATACGCCTTTACAAGCTCTCTTTCGAAAAAAAACCCATCTGCCATACGTCGCTATACACTCTACACCTGATTCCTTCATAAATTGAATATATGCTTGAGATTGAGGGTGCATTGCAAGCTGTTCCAACAATTCAATACGGTAAATGTACTCTCCTGGAACACCTTCTTCAAATACATATCGACCAAATGAAAAATCAACAAGATGAAGACCGTTAGTAGCCATTTCATTTAACCATTTTTCTTCTTTTTTGAAATTCATGTAGATTTTTCTAACAACTTTCCTCATGTCGGTTCATCCTCCATTATTTTTTCCCGTTTAATAGCAATTCTTCTAACCGTTTGATTTCTGCATTCATCAATGAAATCAACATTTTTATTAAGCTACTATTATACAAAAATGAACTCACTAATTTAAAACGCAAAAAAGCTTACATATGAAATCCTATTGTTTGGATTCCATATGTAAGCTTCCGTTCATTCCAGTTATACGATAGTGTAACCACCATCAATTGGCACCAATGCACCATTCATAAATCTCGCTTCATCCGATGCTAAAAAGATTGCAAGATCCGCTACATCAGATACTTGTCCAAAACGATCCAATGGAATTTTGTTAGTTGGTCTCGTTTTTAACATTTCCTCTGTCATTGGTGTCGCAATTGTACCTGGACATATAGCATTTATTTTCACACCATCTTTACCATAAACAGCAGCTAGGTGTTTTGTATAACCTGCAACCGCATGCTTTGAAGCCGTATAAGCTGCTCCCCCCATTTGTGCCACTAAACCTGCAATAGAAGCGATATTTACAATCGAACCCGTTTTACGCTCTATCATGTGAGGCAAAACCAAATTAGATAATTTAAATACAGCTTTCGTATTAATATCAAATAATAAATCCCATTGTTCATCAGTTGTCTCAAGGCTATTTGTATATTTATCAAAAATACCAGCATTATTTACTAACACATCTATTTTTCCAAATTCTTGTATTGTTGTATTGACTAGATTTTCAAGATCTTCCTTCTTTGTTACATTCACTTGCACGGCTAACGCTTTTTTTCCAGTTGCTAGGATTTCATTTACAACTTCCTGTGCCCCTTTAATATTTAAATCCGCTACTACAACAGTAGCTCCCTCTTTAGAAAATGCTAGAGCTTCGGCTTTTCCCATACCAGAAGCTGCCCCAGTTATGATAGCTACTTTCTTATTTAATCTCATGTAAAACTCCCCCAAATAAGTATTACTATTATGTTTACATGATTAGTTTAAACCTACCCATTCATAATATCCAATACATATTCATGCATAAATTCATTACATTAGAGTTATAAAAAAAACACTATAAGTGAAAATATTTTTCTGCTTTATTCTCAAAAAAATTAATCGTAAAACGTCGAAATGTATCTGCCGCTGTCGATAAAAAATGCATTTTATTCCATGCTATACCCACAGTTCTCATACATTTCGGTTGACTGATTCTTAACTGTTTGGTAGAAGGGGCATTCTGCCTTAATAAAGATAATTGTGGAGTAAACGATACCCCGATGCCCATTTCAACTAGCTTTAAAATTGCCCATGCTTCTCCAAGTTCAACCGTTGTATTTGGTTGGAACCCTGCCTGGCGGCAAAAATCATCTGTTAATTCACGAAATTGATATCCTGTAATACGATTTATGAAGGATTCATTTTTTACTTCACATAGCTTAATACTATCTCGATTTGCCAAAAAATGATTAGGTGGAACGGAAAGAAATATTTCTTCCTCCATCAATGTGACCCATTCAATATTGTCCCCTTTTATCGGAATGGTCGATACACAAAAATCAATATCCCCATTTTCAAGCTGTTGCTTCATCTCAATCGATGTTGCTTCAAGCTGCTTTATTTTCACATTTGGATAATCTTCCATAAATTCCATCAGAAGGAAAGGTAATATGTGAGGAAGAGATATCGAAACAGATATGATTCCATTATCCAAGCCAGCCATATCTTGCACCTGCCTCTTCCCTTCTTCAAGTTCTTGAAAAATTCGATTTACTCTTTCTAAAAAAATCTTTCCAAATGAATTTAAACGAATATTTCTTCCTTCCCGATCAAATAATGGTGTACCTAAACTCTTTTCTAAACGGCTAATCGTTTTACTAAGTGCAGGTTGTGAAACTAATAATTCATTTGCAGCCTTTGTCATATGCTCATGACGAGCAGCCACCTGAAAATATTTCAGTTGTAACAATTCCATAATATCCCTCTTTCAGAAGAATCATTTTCATAACCTTAAAGAAATGATTGTTTTCTTTTACATATATTATACACTATGAATAAAATACTAAGACATTCAAGGAGAGCAGAAATGCTTTAAGGTCAAAAAGTAAAGCCCTAAAAAGGGTGTATGCCTCAAGATTACTTGAGGCATACACCCTTACATAAAGTAAAAGTTCACCTGACTTTCTTAACAGTAACTCAGAAGAACTTTTGCACCCATTTCATCATTCTATTTTGAATTTTTATAGAAGGCGTTTTTAGTCCTCTTTCAATATGACTAATATAAGAAGGGGAAATCTCAAGCTCTTCAGAGACTTGTAATAGAGATAAATGAAACTGCTTACGAATTTTTCTCAGTTGATCTCCTATAGAAGCTCCCCTTGTTTTATGATCTGTAATATCCTGAAAGTCTACCGAATAATGCGCACTTTTTTTCGTTTTTTCAATAGACCGATATTGTTCCTTTATGACTTCTGGTGGTTCAACAAGGATTGTAGAATCTAACCACATACGAACCCATCCTTTATTGTTAACAATACTCTCATCCCATTTATGATAATGCCAAGCGGACACTACCCCGTCTTCTAGTAATTGATCAAGCGCCTTTTCTAATCGATCTCGAGTACGTGAAGGTGTACGCTCATTAATACTCTCACCAATCGCTTCTAGTAACGTACGAATTTTATTAGGTTGCAAGAAATTTCCCTTTCTCGCTTGTGTTCTCCATCGCCAACTAAAATATCTAGCTATTCGTTTTTCCCACGTTTGTCTATATGGATTATATTGGAGAGTTTGAATTGGCAATAATGCAATTTGTCTTCCAGAGCCATAAAGATATTTCGTAAATACTTTATCTACTGTAAAAGTAAAAGTCTTTTGATTATTTAATTGAGAAATATCATATTCTTTTCTATTAAAATCAACAAAAAGAAAGGTTCGTCCTTGAAGCTGTGTTTGAATAGGTTTTCCTTTTTCATAAACAATTGCTTTATTTAATTCCAACCATAAACTTTGAATTTTTGTAAGCGATTGCAAAACTTTTTCTTTTTGTTTTTGCTCATATCCGCCTCTTCTGCCTTCTCCTCCAAGCTTCGGCTTTAATCCTCGAATAAGTAATAAATCGTTAAATTGAATTTCTATAACATCCTCTGTATATCGAGCTTTCGAAAGAAAGATACTACATAAAGCATCAAACATATCTACATCTAAGTCCGTTAAGCTTTGAGCTTGATTCTGAGCTTCCACAATCATAGATTGTATATCTTTAAGCTGACGAATGGGACGAAATTGAACAACTCCCTCCAAGTTACCTTTGTAAAGCGGCGTTGTCGGCCAAGGAGTTTCTTGAGTAACTTGAAAATGATTTTTGTAAAGTGATTCTCTAACATATTGATACGGCGCATTGTTCATTACATGTAAGTGGTGCTCTACACCTAATGAAAAAATAAGGTTTTTACTATAAGGAAGGGCATCCTGGTTAGAAGGTTTAGATATTAGAAGCAATGATTCTATATCATCCGATGAAAAAGATGCTAGATTCATAGTAGTCATAATGTTATTCATCCATTCGGTGGTATAGCTATTCACAATATTCGTATATTTTGCGATAAACACGTCATTAGAAGAAAGATTCTTTGTCATTAACTGATAGAAGACGTCATTTAGTTCCTGATTACTCATTTTTTCCATGTACTCTATTCCAATCACTCTCTCCATTTCTTCTAATATCCACTGTGTTAAGTACATTTGAAACCAAGCACAAAATTCTTCCCACGCTGCATCTTCACCTAAAAACGTTTTAGCCTTTATAATTTGTTCCATTCGATCCACATATTTTTCAAAATGAAGAGGATCATAACGATTGCCTTTAAACCTTGATGATGCTTTCTGCTGATTGTTATACTTTTCTAGCAAATAGCTAACAATTGTATTTGCAATCCAAGTAATCACACGATTTCGAGAAGAGATTCGTAAATTTACAAACAACTCTTCACTCTCTTTATAAGTACGGTCCCAAATAACGAAAGAATTTGAATGCACTGACTTATCCAGTGGTATAGTTTGAGAAATTGGTCCATTCATCTCTTCAGTAAATTTTACTTGCTCATAAATGCAAAGTACTAGATAATTATCAATCTTATTAAACCAATCTCTACTAAATTGAATGTTCTTGTGTTCGTTTTGAATAATTTCCAATTGATCAAAGGCAACATATTCGTAATGGTTTTTCTTTATCATGAATACCTCCTAGCAATAAATTCGAACAGCATATTTAAATAGTTGTACCAGAATATGATAGTAATTCTATCATCATTTTCTAAAAATTTCTATATTTACATTTTTTTGATAGTGTAAATATAGAATTTCCTTATGCTACTATTTAATGTAATTCTACTTTAATGCCTTCTGAATCCATCTCCATATATGAATAGTTTAGAGTATCATATGAACTACTTTACCTCCAGAAATCTTAACTTTGAAAAAACAAAAAGCCAGAATCAATCTGGCTTTTTTTAAAATCTATAAGCATTACGCATCTGAAGCAACAGATAGTTGACCATCCGTTGCTTTTTCATTTCCTGCAGATTTTTTCTCCTTCATAAATTTTGAAAGAGCAATGCCAACAGTAGCAATGACGAAAACAACTAAGCAGCTTATTAAGACAATCAATGCTCTTTCTAGACCTGCTTCCATGTTACCGTCATAATAAAATAATGCCTTCATTCCCTCCACCATATATCGAGTTGGTAGGAAGGCACTGCAAATACGATGAAATTCTGGAACACTTACTAACGGAATCGCTCCTCCACTAGAGAATATTCCCATAATGTTAATTGGGAACATTGCTAGCAACGCCCATTTCCCTAATAGCATGCCAATCAATTTAAACATAAAATACATCGCCATTGTACAAAGAAGCATGAACAAATAGATTTGCCAAATTGGTGCTGTATGGACGCTTCCAAAAACCCCCATAACTGCAACCATTAAACCAGATGAAACGAGAACCGACAAAATTAACCCCATAATTATTTCTGTAAAAATCAATTTACTTTCACTTAATCCAACTTTTCGATCTTGTAGGAAACTATTAATATTATTTAGATAGCCGTGGATCATTTGTGCACCCATTAATCCCGTAATTGATGCTATTAATGCAAGCATAAATGGTGTCATACCTTTATTAATGTCCGCAGGCAAGCCAAGCACATTTATTGAAGTAGCTTGAATCGGATTATCTAATAAAGAAGAAGCTGAAGGAGAAATCTTGATTTTTCTATCTTCCATCACTTTTTTTAATTGCTCACTCATCCCTTTTGAAGTCGTTTCAACAATTGTATGAAGTGTTTGAACGGCAACAGATGTTGCCATTTGCCCGCCGCCCTCATTAATCAATATCTCCATTTTAGCAGGCTTCACATCACTTTTCCCGTTCATAAGCCCCTTTTGTACTTCTGCAAGTGATGCTGAAAAATTAGCAGGAATAATTAGCGCTCCGTAGGCTTTATCATTTTTCAACATTTTTTCCGCTGTTGCACGATCATGTTCATAAATCCAATTAAAAGAATGCTTTTGATCAGGTAAATGTGTTAATTGTTTTCCACCTTCCGTAGTAGCAAACTGTTGATCTTCATTAACAATAATTATTGGGAAATTTTTTAATATTTGATTAGATCCACTGAATACAGGAAGATATATCGCTATCATACTCAACATTAGCAATGCCGTTGCCCAAACAGGGAACCAAGCAAACTTTATTCTAAACATCCGTTTCATTTTATTTATCTCCTTACCTTTTCTTTCTACTTACAAAACAAACAAATTCGCTAGAGAAAAAATCACGAGCTAGAATAAGTACTAATTTATTTATAAATCAGACGGTAACTTTCGTTTCAAAATTCGAAGTAACATATAAACCATTTCAATATCATCTTGTTCTAGCTTGCTAAAAAATTCATAAGCAAGATGGTAATTTTCTTCCATCGATATAACCGAAGCCCCTTCTGCTGTTACTTCAATAAGGTGACTTCTCCGATCTTCTGGATTCTCTTTCCGAACCAATAATCCTCTTTTTTCAAGAGAATCTACTAAATACGTAATTGATGCTGCCTTTAAATTCAACTTTTCTGCTAAATGACTCGCAGAAGTACCTTTGTTTCCTTGGACAATAGTTAAAATATTATACTGATTCATTGTTAATTCGTGCTTTTTCAAATGCTCAACGAAAACCTTAAAGCGCTGATCTGCCATTTTCTTCGACAGATCATTATAAATATCCATTACCATTTCAACCGTTATATCTTGAAGCAAAAACGATCACCTCTTTTAAGTCATAAAAAACATTATAATTAGAACATTCTAAGTTGTAAACTAAAAAATCTTCAAAAACAACAGAATTTCTCGTGAAAACGCTTCATTTTATTTAAAATTATCTAAGTAAATAGATGTATTGTTCACAAACTCATATAAAAAAGAACTTCTTAATAAAAAGAAGTTCTTTTTTACTAAAATTAAAGCTGCTTACGAAGCATTGTAGTCTTTATTAGTAGTGTCTTCGAACCTACGAGATTTCATCTGTCTCGCTACACTTATAATAACCTCACAGCTTACATCCAATTAATCAACCTTTTTTACCATCTGGTTTGTCGCAAGGTTTAACAAAAGCCTTTCTATCAATCTAACACTTCAGGTACTATATACATATGTCCTTTTATACCTGGGGTGTTAAACACCTTTCTCATTTTACCAATACTATCGGCCATGAATTCTTTTGTTCCTTCCTCTGTTACAACAAGTGAGGTTGGTTTTCCGTTTGACTCTATAAAAAAATCAATATATCCATCTTCAACATCTAGACGTATTTTTTTCATTTGTTTTACTGCATTCATTGCCTGTGTCGGTGTAAGATTCTTCATTCTGTTACTCCTAGTTGTCTATTTATTGTCGTATATTAGGTGGTATTTATATCTACCTAATAATTAATTGATAGGTATTATAATCTTTATAAACATTCTATATCTTTTTCTCTCCATTTAATTAATTCATTTGTAACTGATAGGACCGATGCAATCCATTGTTCACGAAACGTATTTTCATAGTACCAACGCGCTTCCTTAGCCCATTTAGGTGGTGTCCCTTGTAAATCAATAGTTATGCGTTTCATGATGATCATCCTCTTCCACAAGATTATTTCTTTCATTTTTTCCTACGGTTTCTAAACTGAATATAAAAGAATAAAAATCATTAATTTTTATATCTTTCCTAATTATCATACCTATTTAAGTGGAACTATTTATGTTACATTAAAAAATATCCATAGCAGAACAGACTTTTTTCTACTTAAATATTTCACTACTACTTTATCTAAAAATACATGGATATAGAATAAACTATTATTATTGGAGGAGAAAAAATGATTATTACTTCCACTGAAAGTTTCGTTAATAAAACCATCATTGATACTAAAGGAATTGTCACTAGCAGTATTGTTCAATCACGTAATATAGGGAAGGATTTTCTTTCTGGATTAAAATCAATTGTTGGTGGAGAATTAAGTAGTTATACGGAAATGCTTGAGGATTCGAAAGAAATAGCTCTTGAGAGAATAACCGAGCAAGCGAAAAAAAAGGGAGCGAATGCCATTGTTGGATTTCGATTCACGTTAACTTCCGGTCAAGGTACCTCAGAATTGATTGCTTACGGAACTGCGGTAGTTGTTGAGTAACAAAAAGGATAGGTATACCTACAGCAAGATCATTTCCATGCACTGCTTGCTGTAGGCTTTATTTATAATGTCTATAAAAGTTTTATCTACTTGTATCACTGATTTTTTCGTAAAAATGCTAGAATGTCTTTCTTTGGAATGCCCATTTCTTTAGCAATTTGAATTAGTTTTATCCACTCTGAATCTAATTGTTTATTATTTTCAATTAATTGGCTCAACTTCATTTTCCCTCCTAAAAGAAAGTGGTCATCTAAAAAAAAGACGTTATAGCTTTTATCTTAGCAATTAGCACTAAAAAAACACTTAAACAAACAATAACTTTCAGAGATTCTTTAAAAACTATCATCTTTTCTATAATATATGCAGATTCTTATAGTATATGTCGTTTCCAAAATCATCGTCTTATTTACAATATAAAAGCGCATATACCATAATCCCACCTAAACAATATGTTATCGATAGAAATTCGAAACAATTTCTATCGATAACATTAATCTTTGGTGAAAATAAGGCATATGCGCTTAATAAAAACAAGGTCAATTAATGTTATGGTCGAATATTCATTACTTTCATTTTTTTACTTCTCTATTAATCAATCTTAATAGACCATTTACCGTCTGCACGAACAACAATCGCATAGTATCCATCAGTTGAAAGCTTTTGTCTAGTTGAACCACTGTAATTTCCAATTTCATTTACGAGCAATCCAGTACCATTTAACATGACTATAAAATTCGATTGTCCTTGATGTGAAGAAGTAAATTTATAATTTCCACTCTTTGCATTCACAAATACTACATCGTCCCCCTGGCCGCTTAGTACAGTTGGAATATCTTTCATTGTAGGTGGTACTTCCTGAGTGATTGAATAATTCCAACTACTTGAAGCTTTTACATTCAAATAATAATTGCCTGGCGAGTTAATAATCGCAAATGTTTTCCCCTTATATGAGCCAATTTCATTTACAAGCAACTCTGCTTGATTTCCATTTTCGTCCATCAATTCTACGATAAAATTACCTGAACCAGAATAAGAACCTTCAAAAATAGCAAAACCCGATTTTAAAGATATCATCTCCGAAGAATTATCACCAGTTCCACTAACTGACATTTTTGATTGCTGATACTTTTTCTCTTTTTCAGCTTCCTTCTTTGCTTTTGCTTCATTATATAAGCGTGAAGCATAAGTTTTTGCTTCTTCCATAGTAGCTACCGTTTTAACGGATAAAATAGTTACTCCATCTGTTCCAACTACCACAAATCCGTCAGTTGCTTTCAATACTCTACCAACATTTCCATTTCCGATGGAAAGCGTTTCAGGAAACTCTACATTTATTTTGTTTTCCTTTACATCGTCATACTGTTTAACAGTCATACCTACTTTAATAACCGAAGTTACTTCTGCAACAGTTGATGGTGCAATTTCTACCTTTTTCTCCTTTGATTGTTCCTTCTTCACTTCTGTAGATGCCTCTTTTTTGTCTGAGGCTTGTTCTTGTGTGTCTGGTGAAGCCACGAGACCTATTATAAATACAACAAATAATATGGCTGCAATCTTCATTTGCTTCTTTGATTTTCCTGTTTTTCTTAAGGCTGAAATAATGGCCATAACGAGATAAATAATAAAACCAATTAAGCCTAAAATACCAATAAACATAAACATGTGACATTCTCCTATTCCCTGATGCATTGTATTTACAATATAAATAGTAACAATGAACCAGGAACTATATATGTCACATTAAAAATTTTAATAATATTTTAACGTGTCTTGTATTTCTTCACGTACACGTGAGCGAATTTCTTCGGGGCCGATGACAATGACACCGCGTCCCATACCTAAAATCCACTTGATAATCGATTCTTTCCCGAACATTTTCGCCTTAAAGGTGACACTACCATCTGGATTTTCTATTATTTCCTGATTTTCTCCCCAAATAGATTCAGAAATGGTGTGAGTAAAAGCATCAAATACCTTCAATTCTACATGATGCTCATCATCACAAATACCCATTCGATCTTCACGTATATTAAAATTTTCATCTGGAATAAATTCTTCATTCGTTTCTAGTAAATCTTTCATACGTAATAACTTGAATGTGCGTTGACCATCTCTCTTTTCGCAAAATGCTCTGCAGTACCAATAGCTATTATAATGAATCAAACCATAAGGATGGATTTTTCGTGATTCTAACTCCCCTCTCCAGCCTTGGTAAGAAATAATTACCTTTTTATTTTCTAATATTGCACTACGCAACTTTAAAAATAGCTCATTGTCCTTTGTTAATGTATTACGCGGCTTAGATTTATGAATAAAATATAAATATTTATCCACTTCCTCTTTATAGATAGACATAGAAGAAATATGATGAAATAGCATCTTAAAAGCATCTTTTTCAGGAAAATACTTGCTGTTTTGAATATAATCAAAAGCCATATTTAATGCTGTTATTTCTTTCTCTTGAAATTCAATATTAGGTAAAACACTTTTTTTCTCAAGAAAATAGCCCCCGTATCTTCCAGGCTTCGTGCCTATTTGAATGCCCGCCATTTCTAAATCCGTCCTATATTTACGAACCATCCTCGTTGATACCTCTAACATTTCAGACAATTCCTGCGCTTGTACTAACCCTTTTGAGTTTAAAATCATGAGCATTCGTAAACAATTACTAGCATGACTCATCTTTACACCTACCTATTATCATGTTGATTATGTCATTTGAATTTCACTATTAGAAAAATTATATACTTCATTATGAATATAGTTGCTCTCTTTTTTCAATATAAAACAAGTAAATGCTCTTTGTGAGTATTATCCAACAATAACTCTTCCAGTATTAGGTTATTTCTAGACATTTAATAAGAGTTGGTTAAATAGATTAGTTTCTCCACAATTATTAAAATTCCTAAATTTCGTCATTTATAAATATGTTGTAATTACTATTGCGTATTAATTCTTAACAATCTTTTTTTACAAATCGTTCCTAACTGTAGAGAATTGTCTTCCAGTATTTTTGTTAGACAAAAAATTGAACCCAATGGCGTTAATTCGTTACAGAGGTTTTCTATGCTAAAAGAATTCTCTCAAACGAATGCATCCACTGGGCTTCACTTTATGCCAATTATTCCTTATATAACGGATGGATATAAAAATGTAGATTCTTTATATGCACATGCAAAAGATAGTAAGGTTTCCTATGTGTTAACAGGAACACTTTATTTAAGCGGAAAAACACGGAATGTCTTTTTCGATTTTATCAAACAAGATTTTCCTCATTTATACGAACTCCTACAAGCTCTCTATAAAACAGGAAGTGCTGGGAAAGAATATAAAGATACTCTTTATAAAATGGTCAATAAAATCAAAAAAATTACAAATTATCAAGTAGCTATTCACAACCAATGAAAGAGAAGTTAAATCAGTCTAATAGTATTCAACTGTCTTTTTTCGATTAAGAGCAAGATAGGAGCTATCTGTAATCTATTTCTCCACCATATTCTTAATTAGCTACATATCGTAAGGCATTAAAAATTCCATTTTCTTCATTATACGCTGAAATAAGCAATGTCACAGGTTCTAATGGAAATTCATCTTTAAACATCTTGTCTATCTAAAATTAAACTAATAATCAAAAAAGCAGACATATATCCTGGAATATATGCTATTCCTGTAATGACAAAAATGGCAAAAGGTAATGAAAACACAGAAGCTAAATCATGCAACCATGGTAGAGAAATATAAATAGAGATTGCTAGCCAACATGCTGAGAAAGCGTGACTAATCCAAAACTTCTTCTTCGTTGATAAATAAAATCTACGCCCCTTCCAATGATACATCGATTTAATAGGTGTTAAATTAGCTTTCACACTTGTCACTTCCTCTTTCAAGATGCTCATGTCATAACAACGTAATTAACATAATAACACTTCGTTTTTATAACAATTTATACAAAATATACCTTATATTTATTTTCGCTCACATAATATATACCCTTCTCTATTACTATTTAAGCTATATCTAACTACCACAAGAATTTTATCCTAAATGAAAGAGGTATACCTTTGCCCCCTAGCTATATAACCTTATCATTTCCTATGAATCTATTACCCACTCCTATTTATATGTATTAAATATAAATAGAGAGAAATCTGCGATGATCTAGTTGAGAACCGAGAATGAAAGAAGTGAAAAACCATGAATTTTATTCTAAAAAAATCAAAACAAAAAATTGCATTTAAAATTTTTTAGCATACAATATAATTAACAATAAACAAATTGTTAATTATTATAAAAACATACCATATTATTTATTAATAGGAGGTTTATACATGACTAATACCAAAGCCATAGAACAATACGATGTCAAGAAATATCGAACTCCAGATGGCTACACAAGTGATATTGCGGTCTTTACAATTGTTTCTGAAAAAATCGAGGAATATAAACCATCTAAAATGGAATTAAAATTGTTATTAATTCAACGAAGTGCCTTCAATGCAGAAGGTCATCATAATATTGAAGCTTCTAAATGGGCTTTGCCAGGAGGTTTTGTTGGAGAAACAGAATCTGCTCTTGAAGCTGCTAAAAGAGAATTAGCAGAAGAAACTGGTGTTAACGGGATTCACCTCAAACATTTTGGAGTATACGATCAGCCTGGAAGAGATCCAAGAGGATGGATCATCTCAAATGCCCATTACGCCATTGTACCTGAAGCAGCATTAATACACCGTTCGGCTAATGATGATGCAGAAAACGTTGAGTTATTTACACTGGATGAAGTTTTTTCCCTTGATTTAGCCTTTGATCATCGCCAAATTATAGAAGACGCGATTACAGAAATTAGGAAAGATTTATTACAAACAACTGTTGCTAAAAATTTTCTCCCAACCCTATTTACCTATTCTGAATTACAAGCTGTTCTACTGACAGCAACAGACGATCCAGTTATCGCTCTTAGCCAATCGTTTGCACGAAAAATCAAAACACTTCCATTTATCGAGGAAGTAAAAGGTCAAACGACGACTAGAACTTCAAAAAAACCAACTCAACTATATCGTTTTAATGATACAGAGGTTATAAAATCTATTTTTTCAGCTAGATACTAAATTTTTCAGGACTAACAATTAAATAATTTAATTGTTAGTCTTCAAGCTACTGCTAGTTAGGACTTAACCTTTGCTAATAATACTTTCGTATACTCTCTTCCATCAATACATAAAATATCACGATCACAAAAATATACTGTCAATCTCCCTTATAAAAGTGAATGGGATTAAATAATCAAAGCATAAGGAAATAACAATTATTCAATATCTGAACTGGAGGTATATGTAATGGCAAGAATCGGAATTTACGGTTCATCCTTTGATCCAATCACATTCGTACACTTATGGACGGCAAGTACAATTGCCCATCGATGCATATTAAATAAGGTCATTTTTCTACCTTGCTCTAGTAAGAGGAAAGATAAGAACATGCATACTGATGATCATCATCGATGGAATATGGTACAAATGGCGATTAAAGATAATCCAAAATTTATAGCGGATGATTATGAAATGAAGCAGGAAGCATGGAAAATAACAACATATCAAACGATGAAATACTTCAAGGAACAATTTCTAGAAGATGACATTTTCTTCATTATGGGCGCTGACTTACTTGTTGATATAGGTGAAGGAAAATGGAGTAATGCCGATTTATTAATTCAGGAAAACAAGTTTATTGTTATGGCACGTAATGGCATTGATATGTTAAGAGCCATTAGTAAATCCCCAATTCTTAGAAATAATGATGATGGTTCAACTTTTCACTTATTAGATAAGGGCATCGCTATGGAAATCAGCTCCACGTACATTCGTGAGGAATTTAAACTTGGAGGTGAGCCTGAGTACCTCTTACCATACAGCTGTTATAACTATATTAAAAAGCACTCTTTATATACAAAGTAAAACCGTTTAAAAAATACATTTTTCTTTTTCATAAAAAAGGTTAGATCAAGCCAATCACATAACAAAGTATTATGAAGCGTGGAGGCTGTCTCAAAAGTGATGTTCCATTATTTTTGAGACAGCCTCCTTTTTAAATTTTTTCTTAGTGATTATTTTTCCGTGATTTCTTCCTCAGTTACCCATTTGTGGTTTTTCACTTCTTCTCCACCATTTGTTGGTTTGTAATCAACCATGTATACAGTAGTATCATTTGCTGAATCAATAGTGGCCGTTGCACCATTCATTCCTTCCATATGATCTGCTGTAATGGTTACTTCTGTTCCTGGAGTTAGTTTTGTATCATTAGCATTTTCCATTTCTTCTTGTACAAGCCATTTATGATTTTTCACTTCTTCCCCACCATTGGTTGGCATATAGGTAACAGCATAAACGGTTGTATCATATGCACCAACAATCTTTGCTGTCGCACCATTCATCCCTTCCATATGATCCGTTTTTAAAACTACCTCACTTCCAACCTCATACTTTGGTTTTTCTGCTTTTTTCATTCCTAATGGAACTTCTTCAGAATTGTTAGCTGATGTCATATCCATATTTTCATGATTATTGTCTGCATTCTCCTGCTGCTCAGCCGGAGTTTGCTTCGGATTAGCTTCTTGATCCTTGTCATTGTCACCACAAGCAGCTAATAATACTATAGAAAGTATAGATACAAAACCTAATTTATACATGATTTTCTTCATTTATTTTTCCTCCATCTCTTTCAATCGTTGTCACTTTTTTGTAAGGAAATTATCGTTAAGTTACCTGTATCT
Organism: Bacillus sp. AP8; assembly: GCF_000321185.1. NCBI lineage: Bacteria > Bacillati > Bacillota > Bacilli > Caryophanales > Bacillaceae > Bacillus > Bacillus sp. AP8. The sequence goes on along the minus strand of NZ_CAPG01000021.1, from coordinate 7,227 downwards.
AGGATGACCGATTTTACTTAAACGAAAATGGATGTAACGATCATCTATACAATGACCTGAACCTCCCTCCAGATATTTCCTTACACAAATAATATGTACCCGCCCGCTATGTTTTTAAACATAAACACTATGTATAAAGATTTTAGTTCTTTTCACCAATAACATTACGCTACAATTGTAACTACCTATTTTTCCATTTATACTAAATAATACCAATAGTTGTACCTAACTAGGAACTTCTATTCTATTAAACTATGACAATATATCATCAGCGAAGATGGAGGATTATCAATGACAAAAAGAAAACTCATAACTATTACATGCCTTTTTTTCATTATCCTTATTTGTTTACGAATGTCTTGGATTGATCATTTTGCTAGTATAGAAGGACCAAACGCTAATCAAGGAACGATTAATTTAAGGGACATCAATCTACCAAATAATAAAACGATTCTGTTAAATGGAGAGTGGGAATTCTATTCAAATCAGTATCTCCAACCAGATGAATTAAGGGGTAAGAAGAAATTTGTGAGTGTGCCCAACGATTTATCACATATTCTATCTGAGGGATATGGAACTTATCGGCTAAAAATACTGCTTAAAAAGGGAGATCAAAATCAGTATAGTCTGTATGTTAAAAGCCTTTTACATACAGATACTATTTTTATTAATGGTCACAATATCACTGAAACTGAACAGCCTTTAACCTATAAAAAAGAATACTTCAAAAGATTCTCACCTTATACGGTGAAGCTTGGTAAAAATCGAGATGAAATTGACATTGTCATCCATATACCTAAAAATACAAAATCTAAATTAGCTGGGATTTTAGAAACAATCGAATTTGGAACAACACCAACCATTGAAAAAAAGTATGATTTATCAGTGATCATGCAATTTATTGTGTTTATTATATTATTTTTACACTCCATATATTGCTTAATCTTTTATGTGTTTAGTTCTTGGAATAGTCGATTTTTATACCTTGGCCTTTCTTTTTTCTGCTTGATGATAGGAACTATCGCCGATGATGATAGACTACTCTTACTCCTTTTCCCAACAATGCCATATGAATGGTGGATAAAAATCATTGCAATTGTCTATTCAGGCAGTCTATATTTTTTAATTCATTTTTTACGAAAAATATTACCACATGTACTGAAGAATTTTTTATATAACTCTCTAACTGTCCTATTTAACCTTTACTTATTCTTGATTCTATTACTACCAGTTGATTATCTTTATTTCGTCACAATGTATTATTTTCAAGGTGTGCTTATAGTTGGAATGGTTATACTCATCAGTTTTCACTCTTGGAAAACCGTTTATTTATTCCGAAAGAATATACTCTATTTCTCACTAGCTGTCCTAAGCATTGTAATGAGTACAACATTTGGGATGATCATAAATCTTGGAATAATTGAAATGCCCTATTATCCTATTGATATCATACTTTCGGTTATTTTTTTCGCTATCCTAGCTTTTAAAACATTTTTTCAGCAACATAATGAAATGATTATCTTAACAGAGAAGCTACAAAAAATTGATAAACGAAAAGATGAATTTTTAGCAAATACTTCTCATGAATTAAAAAATCCATTGCACGGTATCATGAATATGGCACAGCTTGTTTTGGATAAAAACACAAACACTTTAGACAAAGAAAGCCAAAAAGATTTACAGCTACTTATCACTATTTCCCAACGAATGTCACTTATATTAAATGATCTACTAGATATAAAACGATTAAAGGATAATGAAATACAACTTCATATCAAAAATATTTCTGTTCAATCCGTCATTTCAGGGGTTTTTGATATGCTAGCTTTCATGTTAGAAGAGAAAAAAATTCAATTCTTTTCAACCATACCCGATTCATTTCCAAAGGTGGAGGCAGATGAGAATCGGCTCATTCAAATCTTCTTTAATCTCATACATAATGCAATTAAATACACAAATGAAGGCGAAATTATTGTATATGCAGAAATAAAGGATAAGATGGCCCACATTCATATAAAAGATACAGGAATTGGGATAGATCAAGAAACCCAGCAAAGAATTTTCTTACCTTATGAACAAGCCGATTCTAGTATGACAGCAATTAGTGGAGGAATTGGACTTGGATTAAGTATATGCAACCAATTGGTTAAGTTACATGGCGGTGAGCTTACCGTTCAATCATTCTTAGGAAAAGGTTCAACCTTTACCATTACATTGCCATGTGCTGAAATAAAGAATGAAACAACTAAAGATCAACATTTACATATCCAGGAAAACTCTCTATTAAAATATGATTCAGGTCAGAACGTAACTGAACTGAATATAGAATTAGAGCATCGGCAGAGAATTCTTGTCGTTGATGACGATCCTGTAAACTTGAAAATCTTACGGCAAATTCTTCAAGCTGAGCAATACGTAATTCATACAGCAGTGAACGCTAACCAAGCTTTACAATTATTAGAAGAAGAAAATTGGGATTTAATCATTTCAGATGTTATGATGCCAAATATGTCTGGATACGAATTAACTAAAACCATTCGTAATAGTTATTCTTCTTCTGAGCTTCCTATTATCTTATTAACTGCCAGAAGCCAAGCTGAAGATATGTTAACCGGTTTTGTTGCTGGAGCCAATGATTACGTAACAAAACCGGTTAATAAAATGGAACTAACTGCTCGTGTTCGTGCTCTAACAGACTTAACACAATCGATTCAGGAACAAATCAAAACAGAAGCAGCCTGGCTCCAAGCTCAAATTAAGCCTCATTTTTTATATAATACTTTAACAACGATTAAAGCCTTGAGCGAGTTAGATCCTAAGAAAATGATAAAGCTTCTTAACGAATTCACACATTATTTATTAGCTAGTTTTGACACATCCAACTTAGAGCCAACAATATCCATACACAAAGAACTTGAGCTCGTTCAATCCTTCTTATTTATAGAACAAACTCGTTTTCGAGATCGTTTACAGATTATATGGGACGTTGACGATACACTAAATTTCACACTTCCACCTCTCTCCATTCAAACGATTGTCGAAAATGCTGTTAGACATGGCGTGTTAAAACAGGTTGCTGGTGGAAGCATTACCATTTCAATACAAGAATCGGAACTGTATATTGAAATTAAAATACAAGATAATGGAGTAGGAATGAATGAAGAAACGCAGAACAACATCCTTCAACCAAAGAATCAACAGAAACACGGAATTGGTCTTATAAACACCGATAAGCGTCTTAAACGATTATACGAAAATGGATTACAAATCCAGAGCACTCTTGATGTTGGTACGACTGTAAGCTTTACAGTTCCTAAGTCACAACATATAAATAGAAAAAAGGAAAAAAGTTCATGAGTATGCTATCACAATTACTCGACTTGCTTATTTTATATTTGTCATAACGCCCACTAAATCAGTCATAAGTGGCTCAAATGTGAAAAAGAATCACATTTAAGCCACTTGTTTATTTGCTTTAATATCTTTGAATGTTATGTATACGATGCTTTATCACAAAATAGGACCAATCTCACATTCTTTTGTTTTTCCATTACAGCCCTCCCCTTTTATACTAAAATGAGAAATCATATACTATTTCATATTCATCATTCTCTGTTATACTAAAAAAAGGAAAAAGGCATATGGGGGAAGTAACATGAACAAATACATAAGTTCCGACGAAATGTGGGAAATTTTCTATAAGGATAATCCCGAAGAGTATAAGGAACATCTTCGAAAAGAAAAAGAAAAGGAAATCTGTTTTCAAAATGAACTACTAGAAAAAAGACAAAAGCTTGCTAGAGTTCTCTTAAAGCCTTATACAGAAGAGATTAATCATTTTATTCAATCATTAAGCTTTGAAGAATTGACTTTTTACTATGAACAAGCAAAAGGATTTACACAAATCTTTGAAAAACGATATCTTCATACTTTTCAGAAAGAAGTACAGGAGCCAAGTAAAACACGATTTGTGGATGCCATTCATCAACTTTCATGGGAAGAAGTTGAAGTAGCACTTCAAAAAGTTGTAGAAAAACCCGAAACCGTTTATTTATATAAATCTGTTTGGGAAGAATTAATTCGATTAACTCCTACAATAGATGATGACCCACTCATCATTGCTGTCCAACCGAAAAGAGAAAAGAACGAAGATGGAAAAGAAGAAATCTATTATAATGTATGCGGGTTAAATTCCAAAAACGGAACACCTTATGGCATAGAGTACACTTTATGGGATAAATGGTTAGGATGGTTTTGCCATCAAGGTCAACTAGATAAATTGGGGGCCCCACTATTTATCGCACACTGTATGTGGGAAATGACATTCCTTGGGATGAATCAAGCCGCTGTCCAACAAAAAATTGATGAGTTAGAAGAAGTTGAAAACATGTATAAAAGGGAGTAATTTTTTAAAAACAAGAACATTGAAGCAAGTATAACAAAGTTCTTGTTTTTTTATGCTTTTCAGTTAATGCTAATCATTTCAATTCTATAAATGAGAAATTCAAATTCCTCTACAGCTTGGATAACACTAAACAACAACTTTTTTATAATGAACAAGTGTTGCATTCATTTCCCTTTCTTCCATAAGACGGAAACCCATTTTCTCATATAAGTCGCAGTTTCGTTGCTGCTCTTGAATCGTTCTCAATTCTCAAGAAGTTGCTTGGGGGTAGACTTGAGGGCCCTTGCCTTGATACTTAGGTAGAATAAACATAGGACTTATCCACTATTGAGATCGATTGTTAACACAAAACTAGACAACTTTTTCTTACCTCCAGTCAAGTGATTTTCACTAAAATTATTTGTAATAATTTTATTCTTATGAGTGGGGAATCTCACTCATGTGAAATTTACATACACCAAAAAAAGACCTGACGAATTTTCGTTTTTTCGCAAGGTCAATTATGAACAGGTGATAGCTGTTTTTAAGGACAAGTAAATGGTATTAGGCATCATCGTTTTTTTTACGAAAAACACTAATACGGATTCACCAATTATCCCCACCTCCACATTTACCTTAAAGTTTTGAGTTTTTCGGAAATACTATTTGGAGAAAAATAGACAAATGAGAATACTCCGTTTCACTTACTCGTTAAATGTAACGTAAAGAAAAAACAGCTGCCCTCCCCTTCCTTGCTTTCCACATAAATTTGTCCATTGTGATATTCAATGATTTCTTTGGATATAGCCAATCCCAAACCGGAACCTTGATGTTGTGTCGTTTGATTTAAAAAACTTTTGAAAAAGCGATTAAACACAAACTCCAGTTCTGCTCCATTAATGCCCATTCCATTATCTTCAACACAAATCACAACCTGACCTTCATCCTGCTGAGATAATTTTAATAAAATATGACCCTCTTTCTTCACAAATTTCGCAGCATTGGATAGTAGGTTTACGATTACTTGTTCAATACGCACTCTGTCAATCATTACATATACTTCCTTATTTGCCGGAACTGTATCGCTATATTCGAATACAATACCTTGTGACTCCATATCATCTTTATATTTGGAATAAAGTACATACATATACTTTCGTAAATTCACCTTTTCGATATGAAAGAATATTTTCCTATTTTCAATATTTGTTAAGGAACGTAGATCATCCAGCATTTGTGCAATATAACTACTTTTATCATAAATAATTTGTACATACTTCTCATCCATTTGAATCACTTTATCCAGCATTCCCTTGGAGTAAAATATGACACTTGTTAAGGGTGTGCTAATTTCGTGTGAAATATTTTCAATTAATCTGCTTCTCTCTATCTGCAATTCATGAAGCTTTTCGTTTGTTAATTGTAACTCCTTATTCATTGTTTGCAATTCCGTAGTACGATTGTGCACATTCTGTTCAAGTGATTCATTTAATAACATTAAATCACGTGATAGCTTTTCTGTTTTTGCATAGGATTTTGAATACCTTTTAGATAGGCTAATCGATTGTGTAAACAGAAAAAAGAGAAGACCAGCAGATGTTAATTCTGTCGTTTGGATTAGCTTATTAAAATATAAAAAATCATTAACTGCTAACAAAAATAACATTGATATTGCAAATACATTTAAAACTGACCCCTCTCGTTTTCGAATAAAGGCTTTTATGTAAACTATTAGCAAATAGAAAATTGTAAACATACAGAGTACTGTTAAAAAAGGCATCGTATTTGTAAAGACGATCACTGGTGTCACAATTACAAACACACTATATATGGACATCACCACGATAATGATATTTCTGATGACAATACTCATATCTTTCGAAAATTGAGTATACGTAAACAAAGAGAAAAAAAGAGTCCCTAATGCCACACCGATAATTTGCAATTTTACAACGAATTCCCAATCCAAATAAGAAATGAAATAGTCTGAAATACCTATATCAAGAAACGTTGTTCTTATCGCAACCAATAGACAAGTCATTCCGAAAAAAATCAACGAACGTTCCTTTCGTCTAAATAAAAATAACACGAGATGATAAAGCCCCATCGTCAAAAGACTAATGGCGATCACAGTACGATATATCACTTTATTGTCCCTGTGATGCAAAATATTCTCTTGTTCCCCTAATAATAAAGTATTGTATATCCCTGCGTTTCTTTGATTAAAATTCGAAACTTGAATAATCAACTCTACAGTTTGAGATTTAATTTGGAATGGAACAAATTGATCTTTTGTTCTATGCTCCATCAACTCTTTGCTTCTTCCAACTATTCCGACAGAACTCTTATTTTCACCATCAATCCATAAAGTATAAGCTGACGCCACTTTTGGAATATAGAAAGCTTTTATTGTATTCACATCATCTTCATGAAATTTGATTTTCAAACGATATGTTGCAAATCCAGTTTGCGGCAAATTTTCTCCCTTTACAGAATAATGGTCCCACGTATTAGGGACTTCAACCATTATAGGCTCTTGTTTGACATTATGATTCTGAAAGTCTGTTGGACTATATAATTGCTCCCAATAAAATTCCCATTCCCCATCTAATTTAATGATTTCGTTTCCTACAACTTCACTAATAGTAAAAATACCCTTTTTACCCAATGCTTCTGCCTTTACATTTAACACACTGAGGAACATTACGCATGAAACAATTGTAAAAAGCAATATACTATATCTCCATTTCACCTTTAACACCCTCTACTGACCCATCTGATTTTACCATTATCATAACACTATGAATTAGAACATAAAGGGATAATGTGGAAAAATATAAATA